>JALZLQ010000106.1 GCA_030858605.1 Chloroflexota bacterium | reverse complement strand
GTGCTGGAGGACGCGATCCGCGCCGTGGACCTTAAGGCAGGCGACGGCGACCGTGCCGTCGAGGAGATGCTTGCCGCGGGTGCGCGCCTGGAGTCGCGCGGCGACGGCCGCGGGCCGGGCTCGCCATCCGAGCCGGCCTCCGAGCGCGGGCCGCCGCCCGCTGCTTCGGACTAGACTCTGCGCTGATGGAAGCAACCACCGACGCGCGGCCGTATTCACCCGGTCTGGAGAAGGTCCTGGCGGGCGAGACTTCCATCGCCCGGGTCGACGGAGAGAACGGCCGGCTTACCTACCGGGGCTTCCCCATCGGTGAGCTGGTGCAGCAGGGAACATACGCGCAGGTCGCCGAGCTGCTCTGGACCGGCGAGTGGCCGGCGCAAGCCAGCCTGACCTGCGCGCCACTCTCCGGCCCGGTGCTGGCGGCGCTTCGCAGCCTTCCCGACGGCACCAACGCCATGGACGCCCTGCGCAGTGCCATCTCCGCCCACGGTGCAGCCGAGCGTCTGGGTTGGCCGCCCACCGCGGAACAGGCACGCTCCCTGGCCGCCCTGGCGCCATCCGCCCTGGCTGCCTTCGCTCGTCTACAGCAAGGCCTGGAGGTGGTGGAGCCCGATCCTGAGCTCCAGATGGCGGCCGGCTTCCTATACCAGCTCAACGGCGAGGCACCCGACGAGGCATCGGCGCGCGCGCTGGACGCCTACTTCATCGTCGCCGCGGAGCACGGCTTCAACGCCTCCACCTTCACGGCGCGCGTCATCACCTCCACCCAGGCTGATCTGGTGAGTGCCGTATGTGGCGCCATCGGGGCGCTCAAGGGACCGTTGCACGGCGGCGCGCCGTCAGAGGTGGTAAGCCAGCTGCATGAGATCGGCTCACCTGATCGGGCCGAGGGCTGGATCCGTGACGCACTCGAGCGGGGCGAGCGGCTGATGGGCTTCGGCCACCGCGTCTACCGGGCCTACGATCCGCGTGCTGCCGCCCTGCGCACGGTGGCGGAGGGGATGAGCAGCACCGCAGAGTGGCTCAGCCTGGCTGTAGCTGTGGAGGACATCGCTCTCCGGTTGCTCGCCGAGCGGCACCCCGACCGTCCACTCCAGACCAACGTGGAGTACTACACCGCGGCTGTGCTCCAGGGCATCGGCCTCCCGCCCGCGCTCTTCCCTGCCACGTTCGCCGTGGCACGCAACGCGGGCTGGACCGCCCACTGCATAGAGCAGGCCTCCGCGAACCGGCTGATACGCCCGGACGTGCGCTATGTCGGCGAGTCGGAGCGCTCACTGCCGGCCGCCGCCACGGTCTGAAGCACTCGCTTTCAAGCGCCCTCGGGGAGCACCCTCGGGGAGCACTCGCCCCGGCCTCTCGGCCTATCCCTCCGTGGCTTCGTAACCCCGCAAGATCTTCTCACGCATCCGGTCATAGCTAGCCTGCCGATCCGGAGCGTGGCGCTCATCCCAGCGCTTGGCCATGGACAGGTATCGGTAGTAGGCACGGTTGATGGCGTAGGTCAGGCCGGCCATCCCATCGCGGTACCCACGGCGCATGAAGTAGTCGGACCATAGGGCACGCATCGCCCTGGGAAAGAGCCGCCAGGTCCTGGGTGATGGCCGGCCGCGCGCGATGGCCTGGCGCGCCTCGATGGTCGTGTAGCGATTCGTCTTGTGCGTGAGCGAGTCCAGACTCGCGTAGGAGAAGTGCCAGATGGACAGTCGTGGATCCTTTGGCAGGCGCTTGATCCGGGCACCCGATACCGGCTGCAGGCCGCGGTGCAGTTGATCGGAGATGTGCATCGAATCGCGTCGAAAGAGCCGGGGCAACCCCGGCCACCAGTTGCTGCTTCGGATCCAGCGGCCCAGGAAGACGTTGACGCGCGGCAGCAGCGCGACATCGTGCTGCGGTCCCTGGCGGACCCAGTCACTGATCCACGCGCCGAGTCGCGGCGGGATCAGCTCGTCCGCGTCCAGCGACACGATCCACTCGTTGCGAGCCCGCTCGATGCCTGCGCCGCGCGCCTGGTCGAATGCTTCGATCCGCTCGTGGGGTATCACCAGGTCGGCATAGCGGGCGGCGATCTCCGGCGTGCGGTCCTCGCTCAGCATGTCCACCACGATGATCTCGTCGCACCAGGGGCGAAGGCTGCGCAGGCAGAAGTCCAGGTTGTGCTCTTCGTTCAGCGTGATGAGAACGGCAGTGATGGGGGCACGTTCCAACGTGGACACTCCGTCTGGGGCCAGGCTGATCGACGGCCAGGGCGGCTTCGGCGACGATAACAGCCATCCGCTATCAACCGCCTAACGGGGCGCTACCGTACGTGGCGGAGCAAGGCCGGCTCCGTTCGGTCCGGTCACCACGACCTCAGCCGTGTGCTCGCCGCCCGCTCCGGTGATGTGGTAACGGTGGCTGATCGACACGTCACCCTGGGACAGATGGGCGGAGACCGGGCAGTACTGGGTCGCGGAGAGCTTGATGGCGCGTCGAACAGCGCCGGGATCGACAGTTCCGCCCATGAAACGGTGTTCCACCACGATGCGCTGGAAGGTGCGCGGTACACCCGGCCGTTGGTCACCGGAGGCCACGACCTCGTAACCGTCGATCTCCTGGCGCTTCTTCCGCACGATGGCCACAACATCCATGCCCGCGCATCCGGCCAGGGCCGTCAGGAGAAGGGTCGTCGGTCGATATCCCGTTTCCCCCTCATCGCCGGCGAGATGCACTCGCCCGCCGTCTCGCTGGGATTCGGCGTCGAATCTGGAGCGGGACTGCCAACGCGCGACGATCATCCTGTCCATCCGGCGGGTCAGCCGGGCTCGAAGCTATATCCGAAGCGATCAAGCCATCCTGCGTACACGCTTTCCACGGCCTGCCGCTCTTCAGGACCGAAGTAGGCGCTGTAATGCCGCCGGTCCCGTTGCCGGCCGACCGTGGCATTGATGACGGGGACCTCCATGGGCGCCGCTCCGACCCGCTTCATGAGCGCGTCGAAGTCCTCCTGCAGCTGCTCGAATCTCACCACCTCATCCACCCCCTCGGTGTGGTCTCGCAGCGCGGCGTAGCGCCTCCCGCGGAGGCGGCCCTGCAGGCGAGCGCCCAAGCGCCAGCGCAGCCACGCCGGGAACTCAGCCGGCGCCGCCGGCTTGCGGATGACGCTGCCGTCCGAGCGGGTCTGCGTCGCGCTGGTCGTTCGGATGAACTCGCTGACCAACAGGTCGAAGGGGTTCCTCACGCCCGCCGCGACGATGAGTCTGCCCCGCTGTTCCGCCGTGATCAGATCGCCGTCCATCAGTTGACGCAGGGTGGCGTGATGGTGGGGCACGGCCTTGCGCGGATTGATGGCGCGCTGATCCCTGGCCGGGAGACGCACCCCACCAGATCGACGGATGAGCAGTCGGGCGACCGCGGTGGAGCCCGTATGCGGGGTCTGGATGAACAGTAGGCCCGATTCCTGCGACAGGATCGCCATGCGGGATCAGGCGCCCTCGAATCGATAGGAGAACCGCTCGATCCAGTCGGCGTAGGCGTCGGCCACTATGGCGCGCGAGGCCGGGCTGAAATAGGTCGACCAATGCTGCGCGGCTTCCTCCTTGGCGGTCGTCACATTGACCCTCGGAACCTCCACCGGAGGCGCGTCGACGCGCCTCATGAGTTCGTCGAAGTCCTCCTGGAGGTGCTCGTAGCGGATGATCTGGTCGACACCCGAGAGGTAGTCCTTGGGCCGATGGGGCATCTGGCCACGGACTCGCTTGAGCAGGGATGGAGCGTAACGGGCGCGGACCCAGGCCTCGAAATCCAGCTCCCGCGGGGCCGTCCGCTGGCCCTTCCACTTACCCTGGCCGCTCTGAGCACGCATGAACGCGGTCACCACGTGGTCCCATGGATTGCGCACGCCAGCCGCTACCACAAGTCCAGACCGGTCTTCCGCAGTGATCTGCCCACGGGTCATGAGCTCCTCCAGCGTGGCATGCTTCACCGTGCCATCTCCGCCGCCGGACGCGGGCGGCTCAGCCGGGATGCGGACCCCGCCCAGGTGCTCCCGCAGCAACTTGCCGATAGCAGTGGAGCCAGTGTGCGGCGTCTGGATGAACAGCACGCCCAGCTCGCGGCTCAGGATGGCCATGGCACGATAATCGCAGTTCTTCCAGCAGTCGTCCCGTGATAGCCTGCGCGCGGTGAGACCAGCGCACGATCAGCGTCCGACAGCGTTCGGCTCGTTCGATCGTGCCGGTATGTCGCGGCGCAGTTTTCTCGCCGCTTCCGTGACATCGGCCATCGTGCTGGCCTGCGGCGATGACGCTCCGCGTGTCTCGCCCAGAGCGACGCGAGGCGCCCTGGTTTCAGCCGGCGCAGGTGCGACCGCGACGGTCATCTCATCGCCTTCCTCAGCCCCCGCATCCGCGCCAGCCGCTTCCATTGCGCCGACGCCGTCGGGGTTCCTGGCCCCCTCCGCTTCCCCTGACGCGAGCGGGCCGACCGAGCGCATCCTCTACCGCGATGCCGCCATGGCTGATGCGCGCGGGCCGTCCCTCGTGCTGGGCCAAAGCGTCCTCGTGGAGGGCGGCACGATCGCCTGGATCCGGCCCCGGGACGGCGAGGAGGATCCAGGCCCACGGGACGGGCTGACGATCGTCGATGCGGCGGGTGCGACGATCGTGCCCGGCATGGTCGACTGCCACAGCCACCTCACGGGGCCGGGCGGGGCGAACTGGATCGCGCGCTTCTCGGACCCTCCTGAGCGTCTCGTGGAGGTCGCCGAGGAGAACGGCGCCCTGGCGCTATCGGCGGGTGTGCGCTGGCTGCGGGATGTGGGCGCTCCTGTCGTCGAGGATCCGCTGGACGGACGGCGCCGTGCGCTCAGCCTGGGTGTCCGCGATCGATGGGCGGGGCGGCGCGACCGACCTTACGTCCGCGCCGCCGGCACCTGGATCTTCGGGGCGGGCGCGGGCCTGCCTGGTCTTGACCTTGAGGCCTCGAACGGGGACGAGCTGGAGGCGGCGGCGCTGGCGCAGCTCGACGACGGCGCGGACCTCGTGAAGCTGTACCTCGATGGGCCGGACCCAGCCCGGGCGCCCTGGTCCGTGGATGAGGTGCGCGCTGTAGTCGCCGCCGTTCACCAGCGAGGCGCCAAGGTCACCGCGCACTCCGGCCGGCTGGACGGTGCGCGCGTGGGCGCGGAGGCTGGGGTCGATGCCCTGGAGCATGGTTTCGAGCTGGACGCGACCGTGGCCGCGGAGATGGCAGCGAACGGGGTTACCCTCGTGTCCACCCTGGCCGTCATGCGTTCCTGGTTGAGCTTCGGACGGACGACCGAGCTGCCGCGCTTCTCCAGCGAGGCGGGCGCGTCGGCCATCCGAGCCCGCCTTGAGCGTGCCGAGGAGAGCGTCCGCCTGGCGCATCGGGCAGGCGTCATGGTCTGCGCCGGGACGGACTTCGGGGGCGGATCGCTGCGCGCCAACCATCTGGCTTGGGAGGTCGAGTCATTGGTGGCAGCGGGACTGGAGCCGTGGGAGTCGCTCGCGGCGGCGACCTGGCGAGGTGGCCAGTTGCTCGGCGAACCCGAGGCTGGAGTCATCCGCGACGGTGGCCCCGCCGACTTCTTCCTGGTCCACGGCGATCCGCTGAGCGACCCGTCGGCGCTCTGGCGCGTCTGGAAGATCGCTTAGAGGGCCGCCGGGCTCTTCGGGCCGGCCGCGGTGCCCACGAACTGCTCCAGGTAGAGCCGCGCATACGCCCCGCCGCCCGCCAGCAGCTCAGCGTGCGTGCCGCGTTCCACGATGCGGCCGCGCTCGTAGACCAGGATCTGATCGGCGCGCAGGATGGTGGACAGGCGGTGCGCGATGGCGATGGTCGTGCGACCCTTCATGACCCGTTCGATGGCAGTCTGGATGAGCCGCTCGCTGACGGTGTCCAGCGCGCTCGTGGCCTCATCGAGGATCAGGATGCGCGGGTCCTTGAGCAGCACGCGCGCCAGCGCCACCCGCTGCTTCTCCCCGCCCGATAGCTTGTAGCCACGCTCGCCGACCATAGTGTCGTAGCCCAGCGGCAGCTCCCTGATCCGATCGTGGATGGCTGCCAGGCGAGCGGCGGCTTGGAGCTCTCGGTCCGTCGCACCGGGCTTGGCGTAGGCCAGGTTCTCGCGCACGGTGGCGTGGAAGAGGTACGTCTCCTGGGTCACGAAACCGATGATGTCGCCAAGGCTGGAGAGCTTGATGGAGCGCACATCAAGGGAATCGATCTCGACCACTCCCTCCTGCACGTCGTAGAGACGCGGCACCAGGTAGGTCGTGGAGGTCTTGCCCGACCCGGACGGCCCGACCAGCGCGACCAGCTGGCCCGGCTGGACCTCGAAGTCGATGTCCTCCAGGGCGAAGGGCCGCGCATCGACCTTGTCCTCATCTCCGCCCCCGTCCTCATCCGCCGCCTCAGGATCCTCCGGCGGGGAGGGCGCGGTGGGCGTTGGAGGCATGCCGGGAAGGGGCTCCACGACGATCGCGTCCGGGTAGCGGAACGAGACGTGCCGGAAGCGGATGCGACCGCGCACCTCAGTGGGGGAGATGGCCTGCGCATCGGGTGCATCCTCGATCTCCGAACGCATCTCCAGGTACTGGAAGATCCGATCGAAGAGGGCCAGCGCGCCTTGCACCTCCACCTGCACGTTGAGCAACTGGCCGAGCGGGAAGAAGAGGCGGCTCTGGAGAGTCGTGAAGGCCACGATGTCGCCGATGGTGGGCGCCGTGGGGTCGTTGTCGATGGCCAGGATCCCGGCCAGGTAGTAGACCAGCGCCGGGGTGATGCTGAAGATCGTGCCCACGATCATGAAGAACCAGCGGCCCACCATGTTCTGGCGGATCTCCAGGGCGGCGAGCTTGGCGTTGGCCACGCGGAACCTGTCGATGGCCGGCTGCTGTTGCCCGAAGGTCTTGGTCAGGAGCACGCCGCTCACGCTGACGGTCTCTTCCGTGATCGACGTGATGTCCGCCAGGCTCTCCTGGGTCTTGGTCGACAGCCGGCGGCGGATCTTGCCCACGCGGTAGGTGAGGTACAGGAAGAAGGGCGTGATGGCCACCGACAGCAAAGTCAGCCGCCAGTCGAGCAGGGACATCACGACCAGCGTGCTGATCACCACGACCAGGTTGCTGAAGACGCTGCTGGCGGTCTCCGTGACGACCGACTGGACGCCGCCCACGTCGTTGGCCAGGCGGCTCTGTATCTCGCCCGTGCGCGTCTCCGTGAAGAAACGCAGCGGCATGCTCTGGAGGTGCGCGTAGAGCGCGTTGCGCAGGTCCTGCATGACCCGCTGACCGATCACGTTATTGAGGTATGTCTGGCCCACGCCGATCAGCCCCGAGACGATGGGCACCACGATCATCAGCCCGACGTAAAGGTTCAGGAGACCCAGGTCCCGCTGCGGCAGCGCTTCGTCGATGAGCAGCTTCAGCAGGTAGGGGTTCACCAGGCCCAGCACGCTGGTCACGATGATGGTCAGGAGGACCAGCAGGATCTGCTTGCGGTAGGGCACGAAGAACGCGGCGATCTTGCGGAACGTGGAGCCTCGACGCTCGCGTGACACGCGCGGCGGGTCGGCGCTCGCGCCACGCATCACGCGGCCCATCCCTCCGCGGGGACCGAATCCCATGTGTTAGGTGGAGGCCGTAGAAACGACCCGCTCTCGTCCGTAGTCGGATCCCGGTTCGTCAGCTTCCGAGACGAGGTCGACGTCTGCCATGCGGCGCCAGCGAGTGGCGAAGAGGTAGGCCAGGGCGTACAGGCCGGCCACCACGAGAAGCAGCATCTGGTAGCCGGTGATGAGCGCGAGGTACTCCAGCGTCCCACCGACCATCGCTCCCAGCAGATTGGAGGCGAAGGCCATGTCCGCTGTCTTCGTGTCACGGAATGAGCGCGTGAAGACGAGGTTGGCGAAGAAGACCGGTGCGAAGGCGAGGCCCGCGGCCAGGGCGTAGCGCAGAGCCGGAGGGTCGAAGAGGAGCGACTCGGGTGGCAACAGGAAAGAGATGCCGATGGTCACGAATAGGGCGGCATAGAGGTACTGGGGTCTGCGGATGGGCCATCTCGCGTTGATCAGTACGGCCAGCAGGACGCTGGCCAGGATGGCGAAGAAGGCGAGGGCGTTGACCAGCCAGGTCGTGCCGAACAGGAGGCTGAAGCTCACCAGGCTGCGCGTCTCGAGCAGCAGGAAGGCCACGCCCAGCACGAAGAAATGCGGGCTGAACCGCCGCATGCTGGTGCCTGTGACGCGCGCTCCCGCGGCCACCGCGGCAAGTGCACCGGCGAGGATGAGGCCCAGCGCCAGCAGGTAGTAGGGCGCGATGAACTCCGTGCGCAGGTAGAGGAAGGGCCAGTCATCGCTGGCCGCGCGGGGAGTGGGCAGGCCCACCTCGGGCACGGGATCCACGGAGTCGCCGGGCGGTGGCCCACCGCCGAGCGCACTGACGAGCGGACCGGCCGCCAGCGCCGCCTTTCGGCTGTCGTACGTCTGGAGCAGCGGCGGGGCGCCGAACTCGCCCGCCAGCATGTCCGAGAGCTTGGTGATCAGCCAATCCTCGCGGTAGTAGTTGTAGAGCACGAATACGCCCTCGTCGGTGAGGTGCTCGCGAACGGACGCGAAGGCCTCTTCCGTGAACAGGAACGACTCCAGGCGTACGTTGGCCGTGGTGCTGACCAGCGTCAGCGAGTCGGGCAGCGCGAAGACGACCAGGTCATAGCGTTCCTCGGTCGTGCGCAGGAAGGCGCGGCCGTCGTTGACGATGCGCCTTACGCGCGGGTCGTCGTACGGCCGGTCGGGATGGTTGTCGGCACCGAACTGCATGATCGCCGGGTCGATCTCGACGGCGTCCACGTGCTGGGCTCCGCGCGCCAGGGCCAAGGCCACGTCGGAGCCACTGCCGGCGCCGACGATCAGGACCCGCTCGTAGGTCCGCCCCGGGAACCACTGGTAGATCTGCTCGTAGAACTCCTCCTTGGGCGCGTCGACCTCATGAAGAGCCTGGTGCGGGATGCCGTTCACATTGATGTGCGTACGGTCGATCTGGTCCTGGTAGGTGGAGATGCGGTAGTAGGGCGACCAGACCTCGTTGGGCCGCCCGTCCAGTTGGACCTGCACGGATAGGAGCACCGCGCCCATGGCCACCAGGCCCACGGCCGATCGGGCGGTCAATCCCGTGCCCAGCATCAGCAGCACCAGGAGGACGGCCACCACGATGAACCAGAGCATCGGCCCCGTGCCCGCCGCGGAGAGCGCGGTAAACCCGGCGATGCCGGCCAGGGCCCCCGCGATGTCGATGCCGTATGCCTTGAGCGGCTTCATGCTGCGCAGCAGTGGACCGAGCGGCAGGGAGATCGCGGCCATCACGGCCGTGACCAGGATCACGACGAGGGGCAGGACCAGGAAGTTGACGTCCGCCGCGCCGCTCTCGGCCAGCCCGAAGAAGAGTTCGTCGTCGGATTGGATCTGCACGTTGAGCTGTGCCCGGATGACGAGGCCCACCACCAGCAGCAGCAGGACGGCGAAGACGGGCAGCGACAGACGGGTGCCTCGCCGGCCCAACAGGATGCCCAGGCCGATGCCCAGGAAACTGGCGATCAGCAGGAAGTTGGAGAAGAAGCCGATATAGCGGACGTTGGCCGGGATCCAACGGATGAGCAGGAGCTCTACGAAGAGGATCGCCCCACTGGTGAGGAAGAGCCTGACGTCATTGCGGGCCAGGAACGGCACACTCACCGGTTGGCACCGATACTGCCGGTCAAGGGGGACGCATGGCGGCAGATCGGAGCGCGATGATCGGAGGAGGCGGTGCCGGAGGTGGCTGGAGCCAAGAGGGAGTTCCTCGTGTCGGGGACGCGGAGGCCGAACGCGCGGTGGTGACGGCGCGCGAGCCAGAAGCGGTCTTCATCGTGGGGGTGAGCCGCAGCGGCACGACCCTCATGCGGAGGGTACTCGATAGCTCCAGCCGGATGGGTATCGCCACCGAGAACCACTACCTCGGCCACCTCCTGGCACGGGAAGGGGCTCGTCACTACTTCCGCCAGGTGGGTGATCTGCGGGATGACGCGGCGGTGCGCCGCGTGGTGGAGCTGATCTGGTCGGGCGACTTCCAGCGGCGCTCCAGGCTGCGCGAGATCAGCCCGTACTGGCGCTGGCTGATGCGGACCGTGCCACGCCAGGAGTTCGAGGCACGGCTGCTAGCCTCCGACCGGACCGACCGCGGGGTCTTCAGCGCACTGATGCGGACCTATGCCGATCGCCGCGACAAGCCGGTCATCGGCGAGAAGACCCCGGCACACCTGGCATACGTCGACACGCTGCTGGACTGGTACCCGAACGGGCGCGTGGTGCACATGGTGCGCGACCCTCGTGCGATCTACGTCTCCGAGCTCCGCCGCCGCCGTGAGCGAGCCGTGACGGTGCCCTACCGGCAACTCGTGCGCGTGCCGCCCCTCTTCCGCGCCTTCGTGCTCCAGCAGGTGACCCTGGTGTGGGCTCGGGCGGCGGACCGGCATGCGGCCCTGGCCGCGGGCTACCCGGACCGCTATCGGGCGGTCCGTTTCGAGGATCTGGTGGGTGAACCGCGGGCGACGCTGGCCACACTGTTCGACTTCCTCGGCGTCGAGATGGAGGAGCGCGTGCTGCAACAGAAGGTCACCTCCAAGGGGGCCCAGCTTGGCATGGCCGGCTTCGACGCGGGTGCCGCCGATCGTTGGCGCGAGCGCATCTCGCCCGGGGCCGAACGCTGGCTTAGGACGGTACTGCGCGGGCGGATGCGGAGGCTGGGCTACTCCGACCCGGACTGACTGGCTGCTGTCAGCGGCGGCCACTTCGGTCGCGCGCTGGGTGATCACCAGGCCGAGGCGGTAGCCAGCTCGGCGATGCCCTGCGACTCCAGCCAGCGTTCAGCGTCGATAGCTGCCTTGCAGCCGTCAGCCGCGGCGGTCACGGCCTGCCGGTAGCGATGATCGTGCACGTCGCCGGCCACGAACACGCCCTCGATTCGGGAGCGAGTCTCATCACTTACCACCAGGTAGCCGCGCTCATCCACCTCCAGTTGGTCGCGAAGGATGTCCGTATTGGGCTTGTAGCCGATGGCCAGGAAGAGCCCCTCGACATCCTCCTCGGTCTCCTCGCCCGTGACCGTGTCCCGCAGTCGCAGGCCGTTCACGACCTGGTCGCCCAGGACATCGATGACTTCCGTGTTCCAGCTCACAGAGATCTTCGGATTCGCCAACGCGCGGTCCTGCATGATCTTGGAGCCGCGGAACTGCTCGCGGCGATGAAGCATCCTGACCTCGGTCGCGAAGCGGGTCAGGAACGTGGCTTCCTCCAGCGCCGTGTCGCCACCGCCTACCACGGCCACCTTCTTGCCCCGGAAGAAGAAGCCGTCGCACGTCGCACAGGCGCTCACGCCGCGACCCCGCAGCCGGGTCTCGTTGTCCAGGCCCAGCCAGAGGGCCGAGGCGCCGGTGGCCACGATGACCGATTCGGCGGTGTACTCCGCGCCGTTCGCCCACATCCGAAAGGGCCGTTCCGAGAAGTCGACCCGCTCTACGTCGACGTCCACCACCCTCGTCCCGAAGCGCTCGGCCTGCCTGCGGAAGAGGTCCATCAACTCAGGGCCCTGGATGCCGTCGGGAAAGCCCGGGTAGTTCTCCACGTCAGTGGTGATCATCAACTGGCCGCCTGGCACGTAACCGGCCAGCACGATGGGCGTCAGGTTGGCACGTGCTGCGTAGATGGCCGCGGTCAGGCCGGCGGGCCCGGAACCGATGATCACGACCTTGCCGTGCCCGTCCGCACCATTGCCGCTGTCCCCGCCCGCTCCAGCGTCACCAGAGTCGCGCCCGCCCGTGCCCGGGTCGCCGCCCTTGTTCTGGACGGAGACGACCTCGGGCGGTGCCTCCGCGTCCTCCGGCACATCGATGATCTGGAAGGGGGAGGCGCCGTCGGTGGGGGGGCTCATGGCTGAATGCTAGCGGGTGGACCGGGCATCGCATACTTGAGGCATGGCGCGCATCAGTCGGGACTGGGTGGCCGGCGGGATACTGCTCATAGTCGGTGCCTTCCTGCTGGCCCTGGAGTTCCTGCCCGACCTCGCTTTTCTGATGCCGCTGCTCATCGGGCTGGCGCTGCTGGGCATCTTCCTGTTGGTGCGATCCGCGGCCCTGCTCAGTTCCGGAGGAGTGATCACGGGCATCGGCGTGGGCATCCTCACGGCCGCCCAGGGCAGTCCGGACTTCGGCGGCGCAGGTGTGCTTGTGAGTGTGGGTGCAGGCTTCCTCCTGGTCTGGTTGTTCGGCCTGATGTTCGGGATCCCCGCGGTGCGCTCGTGGCCGCTGGTCCCCGGGCTTGCGCTGATCGCGCTCGGTACGGTCATCTATGCCGCCGGCTTCGGCGAGGAGATGCTGGACATCTCGTCGCGCGGCTGGCCCGCCCTGCTGGTCGCCGTCGGCGGGTACATGTTGCTCGCGGCGCGTCTGCGCCTGCCGCTCTACGGTGACGACGCCACGCGCGTGGGCGCGGTGACGGATGAAACGGACGCCTCGGTGCCGGTGTCGATCCGAGGTCGCGATGAACACCACCGGGAAGCACCCACCGAGTAGCGCCCGCTCCGGTCAGCCGGGGCTCAGTCGATCGGGCTGGGATCGCCCATGTCGCGCACCTGTGGGATGACCTCGGACCCGATCAGCTCCAGCTTGGAGAGGTCAGAAACGTTGCGCACGCTGAAGATGGCGTGCATGGATCCGGCATCGGACCAGGCGCCCAGGCGATCGACCAGCGCTGCTGGCGTCAGCGACCCCCGGGCACCATCCGGCGTGATCGAGACGGTCGACAGGTTCGTCTTTTCGATCTGGTCGTAGTCCCGTCCCAGACGCTCGCAATGGGCATGCAGGACTTCGTACTTGTGCTGGATCTGGTCGGGTCCGCCGAAGACGTTGCAGGCGTCGCCGTATTGGGCCACGAGCCGGAGGGTCACCTGCTCCCCGCCGCCGCCGATGAGGATGGGCGGGTGCGGCCGGCTGAGCGCCTGAGGGCTGTTGAGGAGCCGTTCGGCCTGATGGTGGCGACCCTGAAAGGCCTCCTGCGTGCCCAAGTCCCCCTGCCATGCGGCGTGCGCCATGCGCAGTGCGTCCTCCAACATCCCGAAGCGGACGCGCAGTTCCGGCATGGGGAAGCCCAGTCCGCGCGACTCTTCCTCATTCCAGGCCGCGCCGATGCCGAAGTAGGAGCGGCCGCCCGACAGGACGTCGAGTGTCGTGGCGGCCTTGATCCAGAGCCCGGGCTGGCGGTAGTGGATGCCGCCCACCATCAATCCCAGGCGGGCCCGCTCCGTCAGGGCAGCCATGTAGCCGAGGGTCGTGTAACCCTCGAGCATCGGCTCCTCGATCTGGCCCACGCTGCGGATCTGGAAGAAGTGGTCCATCACCCAGATGGAGTCGAAGCCGGCCTTGTCCGCCGTGCGCACGATATCGGCCAGGGTAGTTCCGGTGTGCTCGGGCCCGTCTGGCCAGGTGAACGAGTCGATCTGGAGTCCGAGCTTCACCATCGGAGCCTAGCCGATGCCGCGGCGTGACCCGCACTCGATCGTCGAGCCGAGGTGGCTGCGGCCGCTCAGCGCGGTGGGATCGAGATCTCGCGGACGATGCTCTCCACGGCGCCGTCCTCGCGCGCCCGGGTCCGGTGCTCCACGTCGAGGCTTCTCTGGGCGGCGTCAACGACCACGAAGGTGCTGCTGATGGTGCGCCCTTCCCTGACCATCCGCAGCAGGATCTCCACGTCCTCATCCAGGCCGACGGGCAGGATCTCGGCCAGGCGGCAGCCGATCAAGGCACCTGGCGGATGAGACAGGAGGTCATGCATCGCGACGTTGGCCTCGATGATGCGATGCCCGCGGAAAGCCACTCGGGCCGCGTCCGCCTGCTCCCACCACGCGCTCGTCTCATGCCTGGAAACGCGGGTGTCACGGTAGACATACCAGGTCGGCCACATCTCGCCGCTCAGCTCTCTCTTCCGGACGACCGCTGTCGGGTAGGCACGCCGCAATCGGTCCTGCATTTCGGACGGTGTCTGATACAGACCAGTGACCAGGACGCGCGAGACATGCTCGGCGAACCCCAGATCATTTGACGGGATACAGATACAGCGTGGCAGCGCGGCGGGAGAGGGAGCGTCGTCGCCCATCGGCCTCCTGGGGCAGGAACGAACGGAGTCACGGACGGGTCACCCAGAAGCCTAACTTCGCCCGGCGCCTGCGAGGGGAACAAAGGATTGCGAACCGCTTACAGTCCGTGCTTGCGGCAAGGCGGAGTGGCGAGGCGCAGTGGCGAGATCGTCCGACGCACGTCGGGGCGCCTGTCGCCGTCATCGACGGCCCCGTGTCGGGCGGCGAGGCCACATGGCCGTCGGAGCGGCGGCACTATCGTCGCGAAGCACGTCCCTTGGACGTCGGAGCCACGGCGGACGAGTTTCCCGGGAGGTGGGGCAACTCCTGGCCCTCGGAGTGACGGCACTATCGTCGCGATGCACCATACCTTGGCGAACGAGCGCGGCCGACCTGCGGATGTCCCTCCCAGGCCCCGCTGATACGCATCTTGACGATAGTGGCGTCATTTCGGTCGCTCAAGATCGGTGTCGACCGCTAGGGCCGGGCAGGGACCGGCGGTTCGGTGCATTTCGACGATAGTGCCGTCACAGTGGGCGGCAACCGCCCAGGAAGCGCTGACGGCTGGAGTTGTGTTCGGCTGACCGCTCCTTCGCCGATCGCAGCCGGTCAGCGCCCCCGCGTCCGAGCCCCTCAGCCGCGCCCGATGTCGCGCCCGGCTGTCGGACCGGGCCAGGTCCGACCCGCGCGACAGGTCCGACCCGCGCTCCATGCCGCATGCGGCGCCGACGGCAGCCCTCAGCGGAAGAGGTCGTTGACCGGATCCATGACCACGTCCGCCGCCACCGAACCTTCGCCCTCGGGGAGTGCCGCGCCACGCACCATGACCAATGGCCGGCCGCTGGTCTTGCCCGAGGCCAGCTCCGCTGCCGAGGCGATCTGGTCGGCGACCGCGACCACCGTCACGTGCATCACGCGACCGTCAGCGTCCGGGTGGCCGCGCATGTCATCCAGCGGCCGGAACCCGGCCACGCCGAGCGCCACGTCAACGATGCCCCAGCGCCAGGGTCGACCAAAGGAGTCGCTCACGATGACGCACAGCGGCACCCCGAACGCCTCCACCAGCCGGTCCCGGATCACCCGCGCCGACGCGTCGGGGTCGTCCGGCAAGAGCGTCAGCATCTCCGTTCCCCCAGTGTTGGAGGCATCCACCCCCGCGTTGGCGCAGACGAAGCCGTGGCGGGTGCGGGCGATGACGATGCCGCGTTCCATGCGCAGGATCTGAGCCGATTCTCGGAGCACGACCTCGACCTGACGCGGATCCCGTTCCCAGCGCGCCGCGAACTCGACGGCCTCGGGCCGCGGCGTGATGGTGCGCAGGTCGACCAGCCGCCCTTCCGCCTTGGAGACGACTTTCTGTGTCACTACCAGCACGTCTCCGCCGGCCGGCGTCAGTGTGGGGTCCTCTTCCGCCAGGGCACGCCATGCGTCGACGGCCATGCCCGCCAGGTCGTCACCCGGTGTCACCTGTGGCAGCGGTGGCAGCGCCACCGCCAGTAGTCGCGGCCGTGCTGTTCCCGCGTTCATCCGAGGCCGGCACCGACCGGACTCGCGCCCAGCCTGGAGAGTTCGAGCATCAACGACGACTCCAGACGTTCCAGGTCCTCTGGCGTGTCCACGTCGAAGCCGAGGCCTGGGTCATCCACGATCTGAAGAGCAGCTTCGGCCCGTGCTGCCGCTCGGAGGTGCGCCTCGAACGAATCGAGCCCGAACCGTGGCTCGATGACGCTGGGTGGCGAAAGCAGCAGCGCATTCGTGCCCTTGCGCGCGTCCGACGGCCCGATGACCACCACGGGACCGCCAGAACCTGCAGCCAGCGCAGCGTCTGCCGCTTCCAGCAGCCGATCCAATGCCTCGACAGAGAGCAGGGGCAGGTCCGCCGGAAGCATCAGCACCGCGCTCGCGCCGGCACCCAGCGCGTCGTCACGACCCATGAGCAGCGCCTCATTGAGCCCGCCCTGACGCTGAAGGAGCGGCCGCAGCGGCGTGGAGCCGTCCACCACGGTCTCGACCAGGAGATCGCGGTCGGCACTGACCAGGTGGATCGCTCGACAGGCCGGCCAGCTCGACAGCAAGGCCAGCGTGCGGCGAAGCATCCCGCGGATCAGCGTCTCACGCTCCTCGGCGTCTATCGCGCCGCCCAGTCGCGCTTTGCCGGAGGCCAGGCTGCGCACGGGCACCACGACGTGAAGCGAGCGGAAGCCGGCGACCGCGGTACTCACCACGTCATGGTAGGGGCGGGCAACGATGGTCGTGGTCGACCGGGAGGAAAGGCGCTATACCTTCACTCTGACGCCCCCGGCCCACCCTGGAACGCGCCGAGGATCGTCCCGGCCAGGGTGGCGCGGTCGTCTTCCGACTTCATGATGGTTTGCGCCACGAGGACGGGCAGGTCCAGAGCCTCGATGGCAGGCGCCAGGTCCTCATCGACCTGATCGATGACGATGGCGTCCAGCAGACCAGGATGGCGCTCCGCGTAGAGGAGAGCGACGCCCAGAGCACTTGCCTCGCCGCCCAACGACTCGAACATGCGATCGGCCGGGCCGCGCAGCGCCTGCCCCGCCACGATGGGGCTCACTGCCACCAGGGGAGCGGTCGCAGAACGAAGTGCAGACTCCACGCCGGGCACGGCCAGGATGGTGCCGATGCTCACGAATGGGTTAGAGGGCGCAAAGACCAACAGGTCGGCGTGCTCGATCGCTTCCGACACCTCCTGGGTGGGATGAGCCTCCGCCGCGCCATCGAAGGCGATCTCCAGCGCCGGGTCGGCGTGGTGGCGCCGCACGAACCAGTCCTGGAAGTCGAGCCATCCGTCGGGCGTCCTGACGCGCGTGCGAAGGCGATCATCGGTCACGGGCAGGAGTCGCGCCACCACGCCCAACGCCGCCGCCAGTTCGGCGGTGACCGTTGTGAGCGTCGCGCCCTCCCGAAGCCGCTGCGTGCGCCGGATGTGCGTGGCCAGGTCGCGGTCGCCAAGTCGGAACCAGGTCTCGGCACCGTAACGCTCCAGCATCCCCGCCACGGACCACGTCTCGTCGCGCACGCCCCAACCCACGGTCGTATCGGCTAGGCCCGCCAGCGTGTACATGACCGTGTCCAGGTCCGGCGATACGGCCAATCCGTGCAGCTCCAGATCGTCTCCCGTGTTGACGACTATGGAGAGATCCACGCCTTGCTCCGCCGCGATCAGGGCGAAGCCGTGCGACAGCTTGGCGCCTCCGTACCCGCCGGCCAGAACGGTCAAAGCCATGCGCGCTGCCTCGCCCGAGTGCGCTGTCACCCGAAGATGCCGAACATCCAGTCGATGCCTAGGGTCACGCCGTAGGCCAGGGCCATGTTCTTGAGGATCTTGCCCAAGCCCGCCGCCAGAAGGTAGAGGCGCAATGGCATGCGCGTGGCCCCCGCGATGATGCCAGCCACATCGAAGAACGGGTTGGGGATGAGCGCCAGCACGAACAGGATGGGCGCACCCCAGCGACGCATCAGGCTGGTCATCCGCTGGGTCCGGGCGTCGATGCCCAGGGCCTTGCGCCCGCTGTATCCCGCCAGGTACCCGGTCAGCTCCCCGATGGTCTGCCCGCTACCGGCGATCAGGCCCACCAGGAGCGGGTCGGCGACCGTCGCGGCGAGGGGCGTGAGGGCGAGCCCGGGGAGGGGAAGTATCAGCGTGGCGCTGCTGACCACGTTGATGAGAAAGAGCGCAAGCAGCCCCTGTGGGGAACTGATGAGCCGCCGCATCTCCTCCACGCGCGCCGGATCGGCGGCGATCCAGGTGCCCGCCGCGAAGGCCATCACCACCAGGATGGCCGTGACGATGACCGGGAACCAGCGTTGCCAGGCGCGTCTCGGCGTCGGTCGTGCCGCGAAGGGATCGATGGTCGAGCCGCTCACGGCGGATCAGTCGATGCCCCAGTGCGGGGTCACGACGCTCGGGTGAAGGCGGAAGCTGACCCGGCGTTGCGGCCGGAACCGCTGCTCGATCATGCGTTCGGCTATCTCCGGCGGGCGGTAGCGCCGCGCCATGGCGGCGATGTCCTCCTGCGCCTGCTCGGGGTCGTGCAGCACCTCGGCTTCGCCGCGCAGGGCGACGTAGTCCATGCCGTCCTCGACCGTCACGCCGAAGCGCGGGTCTCGGCGAAGGTTGGCTGGCCACCGCCGTCCCTCGAGCGAGTTGACCAGCAGTGAATCGCCCTGCACGAGGTACCAGACGACCGCCTGGAGCGGCCGGCCATCCGAGTCGATGGTAGCCAGCACGGCGTAGCGGTCCGATGCTTCCAGGAAGCCTCGCACTCGCGGATCCAGCTCTTTCGCCATCTTGATGCGTTCCTCGCTGCGGATCAGTCTGCCTTCAGGCCAGGTCAGTCTGCCGGGCGGCCCACCAGCCGGTAGAGCGCCTCCTGGTCCCTCTTGTAGTCGGTGACGAACAGCTCTCCGTCCACATCCTCGCCCATGGCGGTGATGGCCATCTCCGTGTCCAGCAAGACGCGTGGCCGCTGGTCGTCCGGCCCGCCCGCATCGATGCTGAAGATCTCGCCCGAGCAGTAGTCGCCGAAGAGGTAGCGGCTCTGGAGCGCCGGGTAGTCGCTGCCGCGGTAGACGTGTCCGCCGGTCACCGCGCAGCGGAAGCCCCCCGGCCCCACCTCGTGCCGATAGGACGAGACGGGCAGGCTGGTCCTGCCGTTCGGGTCGCAGTTCGTGGGCGGGCTGTAGCAGGCAGGTCCTTCCCTGAGCTTCCAGCCGTAGTTGCGTTCGCGGCCCAGACCAGGCCACTGCGCACGGTTGACCTCTTCCCACAGCGCGTGGCCGGTGTCGGCGATCCATAGGTCTCCGGTCAGCCGGTCGAAGCTCCAGCGCCATGGGTTGCGCAGGCCAAGCGCCCAGATCTCGGGCAGCGCGTCCTCCTGGCCGACATACGGGTTGTCCTCCGGGATGCCGTAAGTGGCCGGGCCCTCGCCGTCAGGGTCCGCCGGGTCGATGCGCAGCATCTTCCCGAAGAGGGAATCCAGCCGCTGAGAGAGGTTCTCCGGATCGCCCGGATCGTTCGTCGTGCCGCCGAATCCGCCATCGCCCATGCCCAGCCAGAGGTAGCCGTCCGGGCCGAATTCCATGTGCCCGCCCCAGTGGTAGTTGTAGGGCTTGTAGACGCGCAAGACTTGGCGACGGTAGTCGGGGTCCGCGCGGTTCGGGTCATCCGCCGAGACGCGCCGCTCGTCCATCACGAAGGAGTGCTGGTGATCCGAGTACGTCACATAGAAGAGGCCGTTGTCCTGGTAGTCAGGGTGAAAGACCAAACCGAGCAGACCCCGCTCACCGCAGCACTGCACGAGCGACTGCATGTCCAGGAACCGGCCCTCCCTTTCAAAGGTCCCGTCGACGCGCCGCTCGAACAGGTCGACCCAACCCTCCTGCTCGCTCACGAAGAGCCGATCGTCTCCCGCGTGGGTTATGCCGTTGGGATTCCTGAAGCCGTCGGCAATGAACTCCACGGTCAACCTGACTGCCTGCGTTGGTGGCGAGGTGGGCCGATC
>JALZLQ010000103.1 GCA_030858605.1 Chloroflexota bacterium | reverse complement strand
CACTCGACTCGGCCGCGACCCCAACGAGCTGGAGCTGGCCATGTTCAGCGTGATGTGGAGCGAGCATTGCTCGTACAAGAGCTCCCGATCGCTGCTGCGCACACTGCCCACGGCGGGGGAGGACGTGGTCGCCGGTCCCGGGGAGAACGCCGGGGTGGTGCGCATCGGTGAAGGCCTTGCCGTCGCCTTCAAGCTCGAGTCGCACAACCATCCCAGCGCGGTCGAGCCGTATCAGGGCGCGGCCACGGGCGTGGGCGGCATCCTGCGCGACATATTCACCATGGGTGCGCGGCCCATCGCCATCCTGGATGCCCTCAAGTTCGGCGATCCGTCCGACGCGCGCACGCGCCGCCTGGTCGACGGCGTGGTCCGCGGCGTGGGTGGTTACGGCAACTGCGTTGGCGTGCCCACCGTCGGCGGCGAACTCGTCTTCCACCCCTCGTACGCCGCCAACCCTCTGGTCAACGTGATGGCCGTGGGGCTGCTCAAGGAGCGCGACCTGACGCGCGCCGCGGCGCCGGGCCCGGGCAACCTGGCGATCCTCTTCGGCTCGACCACTGGCCGGGACGGCATCGGCGGCGCGTCCGTATTGGCCAGCGCGACCTTTGGCGAGGATGGAGTGGGCGGTGCCAAGCGGCCGACCGTGCAGGTAGGTGACCCTTTCGCGGAGAAGCTGCTCATCGAGGCCAGCCTGGAACTCATCCGGGAGCGCCTCTTGGAGGGGCTCCAGGATCTGGGCGCGGCAGGCATCACCTGCGCCACGGCCGAGACCGCCGACCGCGCCGGGACGGGTATCGAGGTCGACCTGGACGCTATCCCGCGCCGCGAGGAGGGCATGGCTCCTTTCGAGGTGATGATCAGCGAGTCGCAGGAACGGATGCTGGCCATAGTGCGCCCAGATCGGCTGGCTGCCGTGCTGGCCATCTGCGCGCGCTGGGGCTTGCCAGCGGCGGCCGTCGGGCGTGTCACGGACGACGGCGACGTGACCGTCGTGTCGCGCGCGGCCGGCGAGCTGCGGGAGCTGGCGCGCATCCCGGCGCGTGCCCTGACCAGCGATGCCATCGTCTACGAGCGCGAGGCAAGGCCGCCCACACACAGCCGCCGAGCGCCAGCTCCTGGCGTCCCGGAACTGCCACACGACGGCCTCCCGGAGCGCGGAGTGGATCCAGGCGCCGTCCTCGTGGCGTTGCTGGGTGATGCGAACCTCTCGAGTCGCGCGTGGGTCACCACCAGGTACGACGCCACCGTGGGCGCGGACACGGTGGAGGCCAACGAGCGCGCCGCCGCGATCGTCCGCATCAAGGGCACCGCCAAGGCGCTCGCCATGGCCACGGACGCCAACGCGCGGGTCGGACTGCTCGATCCGTACCTGGGCGCGGTGACGGCCGTGGCGGAGTGTGCGCGGAATGTAGCGGTCACAGGGGCGCGGCCGCTGGGCGTCACGAACTGCCTCAACTTCGGAGACCCCGAGAGACCAGAGGAGTTCTGGCGCCTGACGGAAGCTGTGCGCGGCCTGGGTGACGCTTGCCGCGCGCTGGGACTGCCGGTCACGGGCGGCAACGTGAGCCTTTACAACGAGTCGGTCGAGGGCGCCATCGCACCGACCACGCAGGTCGGCATCGTGGGTCTCCTCGACGATGTCGAGCGGCGCATCGGGCCAGCCTTCCGAACCGAGGGCGACGTGGTCGCGTTGCTGGGCGAGTCGGTGCCGGCACTGGCGGGGTCGATCTACGCGGAGCACGCCGGTGCCGTTCCGGATGAGCGGCCGCCGGGCGTCGATCTGCGTCGCGAGGCAGCCCTGCTGGCCTTCCTGCCAGAAGCCGCAGCGAGTGGACTGCTGAGATCCGCCCAGGACGTGAGCGGCGGCGGACTAGCCGTGGCGCTGGCGGAGTCCGCCATGTGGGGCGATCTGGGAGCGGATCTGCAGGTCTCCGTCGGCTCTGCGCCGGCAGTCGAACTATTCGGTGAGGCACCCGGAAGAGTGGTCGTGACCGTGGAGGGCGGACGCTGGCGCGAGCTGGAGTCTCTCGCGCTCCGCCACGCGCTGCGGTTGCGCCGCCTCGGCACGGTGGGTGGCGACCGGCTGCGCATCAGGTTGACCGGCGAGGGGGCCACGGGCGCTGCAGAGGATCGCGGCGCGGGAGTGGCCGACGCCGTCGACGAGTCGCTCGTAGTGATGAGGCACGCTTGGCAACGGGGTCTGCCGCAGGCCCTGGGCGAGGTCGTCTGACGTGTGTGGCGTGATGGGCGTCTTCGCCGCCGGCCGGGAGGCCGCGCCGCTCGCCGCGCTGGGCCTCTTCGCGCTTCAGCATCGTGGCCAGGAGTCGGCCGGCCTTGCCGTCAGCGACGGGACCGGCGTGATGGTCTACAAGGACCTGGGACTCGTGGCGCAGGTCCTGGACGATCGGCGCATGCCCTCGTTGCGTGGCGACCGTGCCGTCGCGCATTGCCGCTACTCCACGACCGGCTCCACGGTCTGGGAGAACAGCCAGCCGGCCTTCCGCCTGGGGCCGCGACGCACCGTGGCCCTAGGCCACAACGGCAACCTCGTCAACACCCTGCAGTTGCGCGACGAGCTGGCAGCGACCACCGGCGCGATGGTGGGCACGAGCGACACCGAGTTGCTCACGGCGCTGCTCGCCGCGGAACCGGCCACTGACCTGGTCGAGGCGCTGGTGGAGCTGCTGCCGCGCGTGAAGGGTGCTTACTCGCTGGTAGTCATGGACGAGACGCGCGTCATCGGCATCCGCGACCCCTTCGGAATAAGGCCGCTCGTCCTGGGCCGCCTCCCGCCTGCCGAAGATGAGGGTGACGGCTCTCACGGCTGGGTGCTGAGCTCGGAGACGTGCGGACTGGAGGTCATGGGCGGCAGTTTCGTGCGCGATGTGGAGCCCGGCGAGATGGTCGTGTTGGGCGAGCCTGGTGGGCCACGATCCGTGCGCTTCGCCAAGGGTCGCGAGCAGCTCTGCGTCTTCGAGCTGATCTATTTCGCACGGCCTGACTCGTTCATGGTCGGACGGAACCTGTACGAGGTCCGGCGACGGATGGGCGAGGAGTTGGCCACCGAGGCGCCGGTCGACGCGGACCTGGTGATGCCCGTGCCCGACACCGGCTCGGCCGCCGCGGCCGGATACGCCGAGCGCAGCGGCATCCCGTACCGCGAGGGCATCGTCAAGAACCGCTACGCCGGCCGCACCTTCATCCAGCCCAGCCAGGCCCTGCGGCAGCGCGGCGTGACCGTGAAGCTGAGCCCGCTGCCCGACCAGGTTCGTGGCAGGCGCCTCATCGTGGTCGACGACTCGATCGTGCGCGGCACCACCACAAGACGGATCGTGGAGATGCTGCGCAAGGCGGGCGCCGCGGAGGTCCACCTGCGCATCAGCGCGCCGCCCATCCACCATCCCTGTTTCTACGGCATCGACACCCAGATCGAGACCGAACTCATCGCTTCACGCCTGGACCGCGAAGGGATACGCGACTTCGTGGGTGCCGACTCGCTGGTCTACCTGTCCATCGGCGGCGTGCTGGATGCGATCGGCCTGCCCCGCGAGCGTTTCTGCTTCGCCTGCTTCGACGGGCAGTACCCGGTGCCAGTGCCGTACGACGCCGAGTCGCACAAGTGGGTGCTGGAGGCACTGCCGGTGGTCCCCGCCGGGTGAGCGTGCCGTCGCGGGAGGCCTACGCTGAGGCGGGCGTGGACGTGGCGGCGGGCGATCGAGCGGTGGAGCTGCTGCGGGAGCGGGTGGGCCGGACCTCGGACCTGCTGGCTGGCCGCTCCGGTTTCGCGGCGGCCCTGCCGCTGCCGGTGCCTTCGCGGCGCGGCGCGGAGAGCCTGCTGCTGGCGGCCACGGACGGTGTGGGCACCAAGACCGAGATAGCGCGGCGGATGGGTCGCCTGGACACCATCGGGCAGGACCTGGTGGCGATGTGCGCCGACGACGTGGTCTGCCATGGCGCCCGGCCCTTCGCCTTCCTGGACTATCTCGCGGTCGGGAAAGTGGACCCGGCGAGAGTGGCCACCATCGTGGGCGGCATCGCCTCGGCCTGTGCCGCCGTCGGCTGCGAGCTGGTGGGCGGTGAAACGGCCGAACACCCTGGCTTGATGGAGGACGATGCCTTCGACGTGGCCGGCTTCTGCCTGGGCATGGTCGACCGTGATCGCCTGATCGATGGCTCGGATGTGCGGGACGGTGACGTGGTGGTGGGCGTCGCGTCCTCGGGCCTCCACGCCAACGGCTACTCGCTCGTGCGCGTTCTGCTCGCCGATGGCCGGCTCTCCCTAGATGAGGACTTGGTGTCGGGCGGCAGCGTCGGGGACGCGCTGCTCACGCCGACCCGGCTTTACGCGCCACACATCCTGGATCTGCTGGAGGCAGCTCGAACGGACGGCTTCCGCATCGGCGGACTGGCGCATGTGACCGGCGGTGGCCTGCCGGGCAATGTCCCGCGCGCCGTCCCTGTCGGTCTGGGAGTGTCCCTGAGGCCGGACTCGTGGCCTATGCCGCCGATCATCGAGCTGGTCGCAGCGCGTGCAGCCCTGGCCGGCGCGGAGCTGCGTGCCACGTTCAATGCGGGGATAGGCATGGCCGTCGTCGTAGGAAGCGAGGCGGCGGACACGGTGCGGGTGTTCTTCGAGACACGCGGCATCGAGGCGTGGCGAATCGGTCGGGTCGTTCCGGCTTCGGCGGCCGGACCGTCGCGCTACCTCGAGCTGCAGTGAAGCGGATCGCCGTCTGCGTATCGGGGGAGGGGAGCAACCTGAGCGCCCTGCTCGATGCGGAGCGCAACGGCACGCTGGGCGGGGCGGTGTCACTGGTCGTTGCTGACCGCGAATGCCGCGGGCTGGAGACGGCACGCTCGGCGGGCATCCCGACCGAGCTCGTGTCACCCGGCTTCTATCCCGATCGAGCTGACTGGGATGCCGCGCTGACCAACGCGCTCATGTCCGCGGCGTCCGGCCGACCTGCCCCTGACATCGTCGTGCTGGCCGGGTTCATGCGAATGCTAGGCCCGCAGGCACTCGCGGCGTTCCCGGAGCGCGTCCTCAACGTCCATCCCAGCCTCCTGCCGGCCTTCCCCGGCTCGGACGCGGTGGGGGAGGCGCTGGCGGCGAGCGTGCGGGTGACGGGCGTCACCGTGCACCTGGTCGACGAGACGCTCGATGGGGGGCCGATCCTGCTCCAGGAGCCCGTCCCCCTACTGCCGACGGACGATCGCGAGACACTCTTGGCAAGGCTGCACGCGGTCGAGCACCGTCTGCTGCCGCGTGCCGTGGCCCTGATGCTGGCCGGTGCCGTATCGGTGGCGGACGGCCGCGTGGTCCTGGATGCAGCGTGCGCCACTGACCTGGTACAGCGCCGCCGTGCCCTGATCTCCGTCTCGGACAAGCGCGGCCTGGTGGAGCTGGGTAGCGGGCTTGCAGCCATCGGCTTCGAGCTGGTCTCGACCGGTGGCACCGCCCAGGCGTTGCGTGTCGCGGGACTGGCGGTGACCGACGTGAGCACCGTCACGGGGTCGCCGGAGATGCTCGATGGTCGAGTCAAGACGATCCACCCCCGCATCGCGGCGGGCATCCTGGCGGACCGCCGGCAGGCGGACCATCGGGAGCAGCTGGCTGCTGCCGGCATCGAGGCATTCGAGGTCGTGGTCGTGAACCTCTATCCCTTCGAGGCAGCCTCCCGACGGGCGGGTATCACGGCCGACGACCTGATCGAGGAGATCGACATCGGAGGACCGACGCTGGTCCGCGCTGCGGCCAAGAACCATGCCAACGTGGCCGTGGTCACAGACCCCGATCGCTACCCGGACCTACTTGCCGTCCTCCAGCGCGACGGAACCGTGCCGGACGGGATGCGTCGCGAGCTGGCGCTGGAGGCATTCGCGCATACCGCTGCATACGACGCCACGATCGCACGCGTCCTGCCCGGGATGTCAGGCGACCTGCCCGCCACGTCAGTCCCGGATCGGTTCCCCGTCGAGCTGGATCTGCGGCTCGAGCGCGTGGAGCGGTTGCGCTACGGGGAGAACCCGCACCAGGCCGCAGCTCTCTACCGCCGCCGCGACGGGCAGCCGGAGAGCGGAACGTTCGCCTCGGGCCTGCGTCCGCTCCAGGGCAAGGCTCTCTCCTACAACAACATCCTGGATGCCTCGGCTGCCGCGGCCCTGGCGCGAGACCTGCGTGGTCCCGCCGTGGCCATCATCAAGCACCTCAACCCGTGCGGGGCCGCGGAGGCGGAGGACATCGGCACCGCCTGGCACACGGCACTGGCCGGTGACCCGGTGAGTGCCTTCGGGGGTGTCGTGGCGGTCCGCGGCGTGGTCGATCGCTCACTCGCCAGCGAGCTCGCGAGCATCTTCCTCGAGGTGATCGTCGCCGCTCGCTTCGACTCTGATGCACGCGACGTTCTGGCCGATAAGCCGAACCTGCGGCTCATAGAGGATCCGGACATCCTCTTGCCCGCCGCCTCGGCGCTGGAGTTTCGTTCGGCGGGCGGCGGCTTGCTGGCCCTGGAGGCCGATCGGCTGACGGATGAGGACGCGCCCGCGGCCTGGCAGACGGTGACCAGCCGGCTTCCGACGAGTACCGAGCTGGTGGACCTGGATCTCGCTTGGCGGGTGGCTCGCCACGTCGGCTCGAACGCTATCGTGCTGACACGTGACCACGCTATCGTAGGAGTGGGGGCCGGGCAGATGAGCCGCGTCGACTCATGCCGGCTGGCCATCGAGAAGGCAGGCCCCGAGCGAGCGGCCGGCGCCGCCTGTGGGTCGGACGCCTTCTTTCCGTTCCCCGATGGCGTAGAGGCGTGCCTGGCGGCGGGCGTCACGGCCTTCGTGCAGCCGGGCGGCTCGCAGCGTGACGCCGAGGTGATCGCCGCCGCCGAGCAGGCTGGCGCGACGATGTCATTCACCGGGCGGCGGCACTTCCGGCACTGAAAGGTCCGAGGCGCCACACTCTTCCCACGGCGGCGCTCCATACCGCGCCACGCCGCAGGAGGACGCCATGGAAGAGAACCGAACGACCCCCACGCCGGAAACCGACGATTCCGGCAACCCGACCCAGGCTGCACCGGAGAGCGTCCCGGAGGAGGAGGTCATCGAGATGCCCGGGCCGGAGACCATCGAGGAACCGGCCGAGACCAGCAACGGCACCGACGACCAGGCCGGGTCGACCGATCCATCCGGCAGCCGCCGGCCCGACGTGCAGCAGATGGTCAGCCAATTGCAGCACATGATCGATCAGCTCGCCACTCAGGCCAGCCCCGCCCTGAAGGAAGTCGCCGCAAAGGCAGCTGAGCTGGCCGCCGCGGCAGCGAATCGGGCCGGACCCATCGCGCACAAGGCCGCGGGCATGACCGAATCGGTCGGTCAACGCGTGGCCACCAAGAGCAGCCAGGTGGCGGCCAATCTGCGTACCCAGCCGAGCGGGCCGGACACCGCGACCGCCACCAAGGACGAGGAGGCGGTCGGCGAGTAGGCCCCCAGCTGGCGCGTGGATCGCGCGTCCCAGCGTGACAAGATGAAAAGGCCCCGCCCATCGTGGACGGGGCCTTTTGTGTTGCTGGCGCTCGGCGTCAGAGACTCGAGGCCACGATGGCCAGCAGGCCGGCCGACGTGGCCACCATCGTGGTCGCCAGGCCGTGGCGCAGGCGAGGCAGGCGGTGTGGCTCGGTCGATGACTCGCGCGGCTGCGTGGAGGGCTCGCCCTGTCCGCGGACGGAGCGCGCCAGCCGTGCCTCGGCGGCCGCTGCCAACAGATCCTTCTGGTACGAGTGCACCAGGGGCTGCATGTTCATCGGGTGGTTCATCTCGGTGCTCCTTTCTGGCCGCCAGATCGGCGGTTCGTGTGGCCCCGATGATGTGCGCGAAGTGCTCCGGCGGAGGAGCATCTGGCCGACGCCCGGGCTGTCGATGTGACGCCTTGCTGACGGTCGGCCGGACACCCGCCGCGCTGTCGCCCGCCAGACAGGCCGATGACCGGGCAGGCTGCCCGGTCATCGTGCTCCATCAACAGATCGCTCGCGGCTGCGCTGGCCGCGAAACAGGCTTCAGCGCCCGCGCGCGTCCTTCCTGTTCTGCCGTTCTCGTGCGCCCCTGTCCACCTCCTGCTGTCGCACCCGGGCCAGGTGGCGAGCCGAATTCGGATCGGCCAGCATCTGGTGCCCTTCGGTGTCGTCCGGGGCGGTCTCGTCGGACTGCGTGTCGTCTGTGTCGGGTTGCTGACGGTCATCGGCCATGGTGGTGAACTCCAAGCTGGGACGGCTTGGCCCACGCGGTCTCCACGTGGTGTCGCCGTGGTCATAGGTTGCGGCTCGGCCGACCCGTGGTCAACACCCGAGCTGACCGGCGAACTGTAAAGTGGACGACAGGCGACACGGGTAACGTGGCCGCAGACTGAGGCTCCCATGAGCGTGCTCGCGGCGTACCGGCGCGTCCTGTCCAACGGGAACCTGAGCCGTTTGCTCCTCGGGGAGTTCGTCTCCTCCATCGGCGACTGGCTCTATCTCGTGGCGCTGCTCATCGTGGTGTACGAACGTGCCGCCGATCCGGTCGTGCTGGGTCTCGTCGGAGCCGCCCGCGTGCTGCCCTACATCCTCCTGTCCGTGCCGGCCGGTATCATGGCCGATCGCTTCGACAGGCGGCTGATCCTGCTGGTCACTGACCTGGCCCGCGGCGCGATCATGGTCGCCCTGGCGCTCGTCGCCGGCCTGGGGGGTCCCGTCGAGGCGATCGTCGTGCTGGCCGTGCTGGCCACCTGTTTCTCGGCCTTCTTCTCGCCGGCCATCGGCTCCTATATCCCGAGCCTGGTCCGTGATGAGTCCGAGCTGGGCCCGGCCAACAGCACCTGGTCGACCCTGGATAACCTCGCCTTCATCATCGGGCCTGCGGTGGCGGGCATCCTCATCGGGCTGGGTGGGCTGACCGTTGCCTTCGCCCTCAACGCAGCGTCCTTCGGTCTGGTCGCGGTGGTCCTCTGGGGGCTGCCATCGTCACGAGCTGGAGAACAGGGCGCGCCGACGATGGAAGCACCCACATCCAGCGAGGCGATCGAAGCGGTACCGTCAACGACCGGCCTCTCCGCTGCCCTGCGGCCCATCGCGCTGCCCCTGCTGGGTCTGAACATCCTGGGAGTGGTCGGCTCATTCGTGGGGGGCGGACTGGGTGTGCTCACCGTGGTGCTGGCCGTCGACGTCTTCGGGGAGGGCGACGCTGGCACAGGATTGCTGAATGCCGCGGTCGGTGCCGGCGGCCTCTTCGGAGCGGTGCTCGCGGGAGTTCTCGTAGTTCGCCGACGCCTGGCGCCGCCGGTGATCCTGGGCGGTGTCGCGCTCGCGGCGAGCGTCGTTCTCCTGGGGCAGACCGCGTCGCTGCCGATGGCCATGGCGGCGATGGCCGTCGGAGCGGCCGGTGGCCTTCTCATCGAGGTCGTGGGCACCACGCTGTTCCAGCGCATCGTTCCCGACGCCGTGCGCGGGAGGGTGATCGGCGGCATGGAGACCCTGGCCGTGGCGGCGTACGCGCTGGGATCCTTCCTTTTGCCGGTGCTGGCAGTGTCGCTGGGGCCGGGCGCGGTCCTGGGCGCTACAGGCCTCCTTGTGGCGCTTTCCCTGATCGTGGCGGTCCCGCTCCTGGGCGGGAGCGCGACAAGGCCCGTGCCGGCCGATCCAGACCGTGAGGCATTGATGAGGGTGCCTATCTTCGCCGGCTTGCCGCCCGCACGCCTGGAGGCGGCCATGGCTGAGGCCTCGGTCTTGTCAGTCGAGGGCGGGCAGTCCATCGTGCGTCAGGGAGAGCCTGCAGACCGCTTTTACGTGATCGTGGAGGGCACTTACGAGGTCACGCAGACTGCGGGCGACGAAACAGGTGTCCTGCGGCGGATGGAGCGCGGCGAGGTCTTCGGTGAGATCGGCCTGCTCACGGACGGCCGGCGAACGGCCACCGTAACGGCCCTTGAGCCTGGGACGCTGCTATCACTCGACGGCCAGGCATTCCTGGACCTCGTGGGATCCGGTCTGGGCTTGACGTCCCGGCTGCTGGACCTTCATCGTGGACAGATGCCCGTGCCGATCAGGAACGGCTGACGAGGATGGGAGCTTTGGACGACGGATTCGCTATCGAGTCCCTGCGCCGGTGCGCCCTCTTCGCGCACGCCGATGATCGGATCCTGGCTGAGGTCGCGCGAGGCCTCAGACGCAGGCGCTTCAAGCGCAACGAGGTCATCTTCCACCAGGGCGACCCGGGCGACTCGTTACACATCATCGCGACCGGCGCGGCAAAGATCGTCCTGCCCTCGGCCGAGGGGGAAGAGGCCATCATCGCCTCGCTGCGACCGGGCGACTTCTTCGGCGAGCTGGCATTGCTGGACGGGGCCACGCGATCTGCCACCGCGACCGCGCTGGAGCCGACCGAGACGCTGGTGCTGCCACGCGTGGTCTTTCGAGAGCTGCTGGATGCCGACGCCCGCCTCCGCGATGCGCTGCTGGAAGGACTCGCCCACGAGCTTCGCCGGATCACCGGGCACGTCGAGGAACTGCACTTCCTCGACCTGGCCGGCCGGCTGGCGATGCGGCTGGTCCGCCTCGCGCGCGAGGACGACCCGACCGCCTCGGGTGAGGTCCATCTGGACTGGCCATATACGCAGTCGGACCTGGCCTCGATGATCGGCGGCACACGCCAGAGCGTGAACAAGCTGTTGAGCGGATTGGTCGGCGACGGGCTCGTAAGCATCGAGCGCGAGACGCTGGTCATCATGGATGTCGACCGACTGGCGCTGCGGGCCGAGCGCTAGGGTCGGCTCGGGCGAGGGGCGCAGCGCTAGAGTTGTCATCTTCCCGACAGCGCCACTGTCGAAAGACAGCTTTCGGACAGAGTCGTTGGCGCATAGTGTAGGTCTCGGATCGGGCAACGAAATGGGGCCCGTCAGCAACGTTGGAGGTCATACGATGGACAAGAAGATGGGTCCCGGCGAGTCGGCTTCGGTGCGCATGGGCGGTGAGGCGGCGGGCGACGACGATGTCGAGGGCCACGGCTTCAAGCTGCGCGCCGACGAGGACGACAAGGACACCGAAGGCCAGGGCTTCAAGCTG
>JALZLQ010000012.1 GCA_030858605.1 Chloroflexota bacterium | reverse complement strand
CTCGAGCGCTACGGCGTGAAGGTCATCAGCATCCAGTTCTTCGTGCCCGAGGGCCAGCCCATCGTGTGGCGCGGTCCGCTGGTGGGCGGTGCCATCCAGCAGTTCCTGCGCGATGTCGACTGGGGTGACCTGGATTACCTGGTGATAGATCTGCCCCCGGGGACCTCCGATGCGCAGCTGACGCTGGCCCAGGCCGTGCCCATCAGCGGCTCGCTGCTGGTCACCACTCCTCAGGACGTGGCCGTACAGGACGTGACCAAGGCGTTGGCCATGTTCCGGCGCATGAGCGTGCCGGTCATGGGCGTGGTCGAGAACATGAGTGCCTTCGTCTGCCCGCACTGCGGCGAGGAGACGGAGATCTTCGGCCGCGGCGGTGGCGAGGCCTTCGCACGCCGCAATGAGCTGGAGTACTTCGGCGGCATCCCGCTGGACATCCGCGTCCGCCAGGGGGGTGACGCGGGCGTGCCCGCCGTTGCTCAGCGCGATCCGGGCGTGGCGGCCGACGTGATGAGGCAGCTGGCAAGAACGGTCGCGGCGCGCATGAGCGTCCGTGCCGCGCGCCAGGCGCCGGTGCTCTCCATCTCGTAGGAGGCGGTCCCTCATCCATTCCGGTAACGACCTTCAGTGTGAGACCACTGGCCCATGCAGGGCCTGGTATGGCAGGGCCCAGGACCTCGAGGATCTCACACAACTGGATCTGCGCCACCAGCGGCTGCTGAAGTCCGAACCCGCCCAAGGAGGGACACGACGTGAACCGCAGGATCCGTGTGCTGACCAGCCTGAGGTCGGGCATTCCTCTCCAGGGATCACCGGCCTGCAGGCGAGATGCCTACCTGTACGCCCGTGTGGGTGACGTCATCGCTGTTGCCTTCGACGGCCGCCTGCCGGGAGTTCCGAACCTCACCACGACTGCGGCATGGATCGAAGGCAGGCCGCACGGCTCCCTGGTCCCGGGTCCGGAGCGACTCACCATCGAAGAGGTGCGGCGTCTGGCCAGCTTGCCGGATACTGCCACCGCGGCCACCGGTTCGCAGACGCCAACCGCTCCACAAGCCCCAGCCGGCTATCTCGTGCTTTCTCGTCGCTGCAGCTTGCGCGTTCGTTAGCGGGCTCCGGATTCGTCGCCGCAGGATCACCGGCTGACGCAACGAGGACGATTGCCGTAACGTCGGTTCAGGCGGCTCCAGAGTTCGGCGCAGGTCGAGAAAGGTGAGCGAGCCACCGAGGACCTTCGGGCGTGGCGGTGTACACGAGCGTCGGTGGTACCCGGCAGCCATCAGTCCTCTCCATCAGCTGAGCCCGTTCCGAGGCGCGACAGCACCTGGTCGGCTCGCCAAACGAGCGAACTGAGCCCAGCGAGACGGCCCCATCCCGAGTGACCCATGGTCCGCCCCGTTGGCGGACCGCTCCCTCGTGGGGTCTCCAGACTGTGGCCGAGCTGCCTGACACCGGGGTCAGCTCTCCAGCTCCCGCCACAGCTCGGCGCAGGCCAGGAGCGCCGCGCGTCGTCGGCCCTCATCGCCGCTTAAGAAGGCGGTACGCACCACCTGCGACACGTCCCGATGACCGAGCGCGATGGCGACGCCAACAGCGGTGTCGCCGTGACGCTCACGTGCCCTCAGAGCGAGCCCGATGTCCGCTGCTGCGCCGTGGCGAACTCGGAGCGCCTCGAGGCGAAGGTCGCGCGACCGGACTTCTCGGCTGCCGTGCGCCGCGCGTTCGGCACCCGGCAGGACCTCGCCACGCACGAACCACGGCGCGGATCCCAGCAGCGCGGCCAGCTGTCCGCCAGTGCCGGCCTCCACGACGGCCAGCGAGCGACCTGCTAGCCGGCCGCCCAGCACATCCGGCCAAGTCGCTTCGCCCCGCGCGAAGATCCAGCGCTCCAGCCTGGGCTGAAGCAGCGCCGCCATCGCCGCCACGCGTTCACGGGCCCCTACGCCGAGTGCGCTGATGCGGACGTCCACGGCGTCGGCTCTGGCGTAGGTCGCGACCTCGGGGTCCGGCGCCCGCAGGATGACCTCGCCGATGAGGTCCGCGAGGGCGGACTCGCCGATGCCGGACAGGCGCAACGTCTCGGCCGCCGATTCCTGTCCCAGGCCACGCTCTTCGAGACGCGGCATCACCTCCGCGCGCCACATCGGCCACATCTCCCGTGGCGGGCCGGGCAGGGCCACCATCACTCGCCCGTGTTCAGCGTCGACCCACCAGCCGGGCGCGGTGCCGTGGGCATTGGGCAGCGCCGCGGCTCCAGGGATCAGCCAGGCCTGCTTCAGGTTTGCCTCGGCCATCGGCAGACCGCGCCGCTCGAACAGATCCCGCAGCCAGCGCACCTGAGCGGGATCGACCATAGGAGTCAGGCCACAGGCAGCGGCGATGGCCTCGCGCGTCAGGTCGTCGGGCGTTGGACCCAGGCCACCCGTGCTGATGATCAGGTCCGACCTCCCGAGCGCGCCTATGAAGGCGTCCCGGACCACCTCCAGCCGATCAGGCAGGGCGGTCGCTCGCACGACCTCGACGCCCCGTGCCGTGAGTTCGGCAGCCAGGTCCCCGGCATTGGTGTCGCGCGTCGAGCCGGTCGTCAGCTCCGTGCCGACGGAGATCAACTCGGCGGTGCGAAGCGGTAGCCGAATGCACATCGCGCCAGTGTACGGAGCGCCGCGTCGGCCACCTTGTTGGCAATCTCCGCCCGAGAGTGCTAACCTCCGTCCTTGCCCACAAAGACGCGCGGCCACGCCACGTGGCGCGCCATCAACGACGAGCGAGGGAAGCACACATGGCAAAGTTGATCGCCTATGACGAAAAGGCCCGCGGGGCCATGAAGCGGGGTATCGATGCCCTGGCTGGAGCCGTCGGCGGCACGCTCGGCCCCAAGGGCCGCAACGTCGCGCTGGACAAGAAGTACGGCGCACCGACCGTGACCCATGACGGCGTGACCGTGGCGCGGGACATCCAGCTCGACGACCCCTTCGAGAACATGGGCGCGCAGCTCCTCAAGGAGGCTGCCACCAAGACGGAGGACGTGGCCGGCGACGGCACCACGACGGCCACCGTGCTGGCCCAGGCGATCATCGCGGAGGGCCTCAAGAATGTGGCCTCGGGTGCCAATCCGATGCAGATGAAGCTGGGCATCGATGCCGCCTCCAACGCCGTGTCAGAG
>JALZLQ010000095.1 GCA_030858605.1 Chloroflexota bacterium | reverse complement strand
CATGTTGGCGATAAAGAACGGGCTGACCAGGCGATGGCCCTTTGTCTCCCAGATCTTCTGGTTCTCCATCATCAAGTGCGGCCCGCCGCCGCCCGAGCCGAAGATGACGCCAAGGTCATCGCGGTTGGCATCGGTGATCTCCAGGCCGGAGTGGCTGATGGCCATCTTGGCTACGGCCACACCCATCACCACGTTGCGATCGGTACGGCGGGCCGCCTTGAAGTCCATCCACTGGGTGCCGTCGAAGTCGACCTCGCCGGCGATCTGAGCCTCGTAGGGGGTGGGATCCCAGCGGGTGATGCGACGGAGCCCGCTGACGCCCTTTACGAGGTTGGCCCAGACCGTGTCCAGGTCCTGTCCGATGGGGCTTATGACGCCCATTCCAGTCACGGCGACTCGGCGAGAGAAGTCGGGGCGGCGCATGTGTGGCGGGATCCTCCGGTGCTCGGCGCCTTCTCAGGCGGTGACGGGGCTGGGTTCGAACGACGGCACGGCGATACCCGTGGGCAAGGCCTGGTCATCCAGGGCAGAACCGCGGATACCTGGAGCGATGCGCTTCAACAGACCGACGAGCACCTTGCCCGGGCCGACCTCCAGGGCGACCTCCACACCGGCCTCATCCAGGCTGTGCCCGATGCGCACCCAATCCACGCCGCGTGTCAGATGCTCCATGAGCTCGGCGCGGCACGCCTCACCGGTTTCGAGCGGGCGCGCGTCAGCGTTGGCCAGGAGTGGCGCGGCCGGATCGTGGAACGTGACCGACGCGAGGACCGCTTTCATGCCCGCCGCCGCCTGGGCCATCAGCGGGGAGTGCGCCGCGACACTCACCGGGAGGAGGATGGCGCGCCTGGCGCCGAGACCACTGGCCGCCGCCGCGGCGGCCTCGACAGCCGCTCGTTCGCCGCTCACCACGATCTGCCCAGGGGAGTTGAGGTTGGCGATGGTGAACGCGCCGGCTGCCTCCCCGGCGGTCACCAGTTCCGGGATGCGGGCGTCATCAAGGCCGATGACGGCGGCCATGGCGCCATCCGGCGCGGAGGCCTGCATCTGCCGGCCGCGCTCGCGTACCAGGCGCATGGCATCACCCAGGTCGAGCACGCCGGCTGCCACCATGGCGCTGTACTGACCCATGGAGTGTCCAGCGTAGAAGAGCGGCAGTGGGAGCGATCGCCCGTCACGAACCAGGGCCTCTTCCAGTGCGCGCAGGTAGGCGATCGACGTGGCGAGAAGCGCGGGCTGCGCATTCTCGGTACGGTCGAGATCTTCCGCTGGGCCGTCCCAGGCCAGGCGTGATATGTCCTCGCCGAGTGCCTCGGAGGCGATGCGAAAGACGTCGGCTGCGGCCGCCGAATTGTTGGCCAGCGCTCGGCCCATGCCCACCGACTGTGATCCCTGCCCGGGAAAGAGGAGCGCGATCTCGGTCAAGTTCTCCCTCGGAGCATCGCGCTGCGGCACCCTCGCGCCGCGCGCTGGGCGTGACAAGACCCGACGCCTTCCCACCAACCGTAGCAGGCGCGTCGCGCGTTCGTGGCCGAATCGGTGCAAGCGCGCAGCTACCTGGTGCTGTCGGTTACGCTCCCTGGTGCGATGACGCAGCTCCGTCCAGCCAAGCCGCTCAGCGAGACAGCGCGATCCGCCCACGACGAGCTGAAGAACCCTCGGCTGCTCTCGGATCGGATCGCCGTGGGCCGCGCGGTCTGGCGTGACCTGGTCATCGGCTTCGCCTCACAGCTGGCGCAGCTCGACCTGGGCTTCACTCAGCTGGCTGCTTTGTACGCTGCGTCGGGCACCGAGGTGCTGACCGTGGCCGACCTGGCGGAGCGGATCGGCCGTTCCCCCTCCGCCACAAGCCGGGTCGTCTCCGGACTCGTGGGCCGCGGCCTGCTGGCGCGCACAGAGGAGGAGGCGGATCGACGCCAGCGCACGCTGTCCATGACACCAAGCGGTACCTCGGTGCTGGCGGCCATCGACAAGGCGCGCGCGGACCAGTTCCTGGCCGTGGTGCGGCAGCTTCCCTTCGAGGAGCGTGCGTTGGTGGCCATGGCCGTGGCGGCTCTCGCCGAGCATGCCATGACACGCCGCGGAGGCTTGCGTCGGGCGCCTCGGTAAAGCGGCGCGAGAGCCTTAAGGCGCTGCTACGATCGGGGCAGTGTCCGGCCCTGTCCGACCCGCTCACACCGCCCGACCGCTCCGCATCGGCCTGCTCGGCTTGGGCACGGTCGGCGGCGCCGTTGCGGGAGCGCTGCTGGATGGATCATGGCGGCAGTCGGCCAGGCGGCGAGGTGGTGCCGAGCTGGAGCTGGTGGCCGTCGGTGTTCGCGATCCGGACCGGTCGCGCGGCCTGGACCTGCCGGCCTCGGTCGAGGTGTCAGCGGATCTGGATGCGCTGGTCGCTCGGCCCGATCTGGATGTGGTCGTGGAGCTACTTGGCGGCCTCGAACCGGCAGAGCGGCTGGTATGGGCGGCTCTCGAGCACAGCCACGCGGTCGTGACCGCCAACAAGGCGCTCATCGCCGCTCGCGGCGCATCGCTGGAGCAGCTCTCGCGGAGAACCGGAGCGCCTCTTCGGTTCGAAGCCGCAGTGGGCGGAGGCACCCCCATCCTTGGGCCGCTCGTTCGCGACCTGGCGGCGACGCACATCCGATCCGTTGCGGGCATCGTCAACGGGACCACGAATCACATCCTCACGGCCATGACGCGCCACGGCACTGACTACCCGAACGCCCTGGCCGAAGCCCAGCGGCTGGGTTATGCCGAAGCGGATCCCACGGCCGACGTGACCGGTGCGGACGCGGCCTCCAAGCTGGCCATCCTGACGCGCCTCGCATTCGGTGTCTGGCTCGATCCGGAGGCGATGCCCCGGTCGCAGCCACCAGGGGAGGCGCCGCTCGGGATCAGCGGCGTCACATCCGAGGCGATCGCGGCGGCTGCCGAGCAGGATATGGCCATCAAGCTGCTGGCCCATGCGGAGCGCGCGGCAGAAGGGGCGGTGAGTGCCTGGGTCGCGCCGGTCGCCGTGCCTCGCCGATCGCCCATCGGGTCCACCGACGGCGTCACCAACATCATCGAGATAGACACCGACCTGCTGGGGAGGATGTGGTTGCGGGGGCCCGGGGCCGGTGGATCCGCGACGTCTAGTGCCGTGCTGGCCGACCTCTTGGCGCTGGGTCGAGGCGAGGGCTCCACCTGGTCCGCACTCCCCGAGGCGCCGACCGCCGCGAACTCTGCCAGCGGCTGGGCCGGCGCATGGCTTGATGTGGAGACGATCGCAGGACGATCGCGCTACCCCGTCCTGGACGGACCTGCCGCCTGACCACCCGCCGTGGAGCTCGCTACCAGCTCGGCGATCTGGATCGTGTTGAGGGCCGCTCCCTTGCGCAGATTGTCAGTCACCGCGAACCACTCCAGGGCACTGGGGTCGTGCGGATCCTGGCGGATGCGACCCACGAAGACCGAGTCACGCCCAGCCGCCTCGAGCGGTGTGGGGTAGACGTGCGCGGCGGTGTCGTCCCGAAGCTCGACGCCCGGCGCCGCAGCGAGGATGCGACGAGCCTCCTCGACGTCGATCGGTCGCTCGAACTCGGCATGGACCGACACGCCGTGTCCGAGCATCGTCGGAACCCGCACACAGGTGGCCGATACCGGCAGGTCCGGCAAGGCCAGCACCTTGCGCGTCTCCTCGCCCAGCTTGACCTCCTCGCTGGTGTAGCCGTCCACCTGCATCGATCCGATGCGGGGGATCAGGTTGAGCGCCAGGGGATGAGCGAAGGTGGTGCCCGCCCGGAGGACGTCGCGGCCGCGCCCCGCCGTGACCACCCCTTCCGGCGCCTCGGCGGCCTGCTGAACCTGGGTCCATAGCTCGTCGACGCCCGACTTGCCGGCACCCGAGGCAGCCTGGTAGGAAGAGACGATGACGCGCCGGACGCCAGCCTGACGGTGGAGCGGCGCCAGCGGTACGACCACGGTGAGCATCGTGCAGTTGGGGCTGGCGATGATCCCGCGTGGCGGCGAGAGAACGGCTTGTGGGTTCACCTCCGGCACGACCAGGGGCACATCCGCCGCCATGCGCCAGGCGGCCGAGTTGTCGATGACCGTCGCGCCACGCGCGGCGGCGATGGGTGCCCACTCCTGCGACACCTCGTCGGGTACGTCGAAGAGCGCGATGTCTGCGCCATCGAAGACGTCCGCTTCCAGGAGGCGCACGGTCACCTGGGTCTCCCGGTGGGAGAGGGTCGACCCCGCCGAACGGGCCGTGGCCACGGGCACGAGCTCACTGATGGCCAGGTCACGCTCATCGAGGATGGCCATGATCACCGACCCCACCGCGCCCGTTGCGCCCACCACCACGAGCCTCACGACGCAGCCCGTGCAGACGGTGGCGTGACCTCTTCGTGGATGGTCTCCTCGCCCAGGGCGAATCTGTCGTGGATCTGCCGCACCGCCCTGTCCAGCTCCTCGCGGCGAATCACACAGGAGATGCGGATGGGCGATGTCGAGATGATCTCGATGTTGATGCCCGCGTCGGCCAGCGCGGCGAACAACTCCGCGGTCACCTCCGGATGGGTGCGCAGGCCAGCGCCCACCAGGGAGACCGTGCCGATGTCGTCGTCGCTCATGGCACCTTCTGCGCCAACGGCATCGCGAATCTCGTGGACGATAGGCTCCGCTCGGGCCAGGTCCGCCGAGGGCACCGTGAACGAGATGTCCGTCCGTCCCTGCGCCGAGACGTTCTGGACGATCATGTCGATGTTGACACCTGCCTCGGCCAGCGGCCGGAACACCCGCGCCGCCACGCCGGGCCGGTCGGGCACGCCCCAGATGACCACCTTGGCCATGGATCGGTCGTGTGCGATGCCCGAGATGATCGGTCGTTCCATGCGCTCCTCCTCGCGGCCCACCCAGGTCCCCTCACCGTCGCTCCAGGATGAGCGTACGTGGATGGGCACGCCATGCGTCCGTGCGACCTCAACGGAGCGGGTCATCAGGACCTGCGCCCCGCTGGCGGCAAGCTCCAGCATCTCGTCGAACGAGATGTGGCGCAGCCGGCGTGCCTCTGGCACGATCCGTGGATCGGCCGTGTAGACGCCCGCCACGTCCGTGTTGATCTCGCAGGCTTCGGCCCCCAGGGCGGCGGCCAGTGCTACCGCGGTCATGTCCGAGCCGCCACGCCCCAGGGTGGTCTCGTCCTCATCCGACGAGACACCCTGGAATCCGGCCACGATGGCGATCACGCCGCGTTCCAGCGTCTCCCGCAGCCGCTGCGCGCGGATATCAACGATCCGCGCGTTGCCGTGGCGGGTGTCGGTCACCACTCCCGCCTGCTGTCCGGAAAGGGACACCGCCTCACGTCCCAGCTCGTTCACGGCCATCGCCAGGAGCGCCATGGAGATGCGCTCGCCGGCGGACAGGAGCATGTCCAGCTCGCGCGGATGTGGCAGGCGCGCCACGCTCGCGGCCAGCCCCAGCAGCTCGTCGGTCGTGTCGCCCATGGCCGAGACGACGACGCAGACCTGATGGCCCCCCCCGGCGGTCTCGACCACGCGCCGCGCGACGGCACGGATGCGTTCGACATCGGCCACCGAAGTGCCGCCGTATTTCTGGACGATCAGCGCCATGGCGGAAGAGTAGACGTCAGGCCTGGGACAAGCCCTAGGGGGATAGCCGCAACGCGCTCGCGCTCACAACCCATCGAAACAGACGGGATACTCGATGCGGCCGCGCAGCTTGGGCGACCAGCGGGCCAGCCGTCGCACCATGAAGAAGTGATCGGGCACCGGACGCGGGGATTCGATGCCTGACCGGATGGCGGGCTCGAACCCGAAGCGCGGGTAGTACCAAGGGTGGCCGAGCACCACCACCAGTGGCTCCTCCCGCGCCTCGGCCGCGTCGATGGCAGCTCTTATCAGGGCGGTGCCCACGCCCTGGCTCTGGTGCGCTGGCTCGACGGCCACGGGCGCCAGCGACAACACACGTTGGAGCCCGTCCACCGTGGCGAGGGTCACGTACGACAGCAATAGATGTCCGATGAGCTGGCCGTCCTCGCCCTCGGCGACCAGCGAGAGGCCGGGCACCCAGGCGTCACTCGCGCGCAGGCAGTCGACGAGGTCTGCTTCCTCTGCTCGCCCGAAGGCCAGTTCCGTGACCTGGTGGATGCCCAGCCAGTCCTTGGGTGACTCCGGGCGGATGCTCATGCTGAGGGTCATCTGGCACCCCGCTGGACATCCCGGCGCGAGCGGGTGTACCGTTCGGCTCCACATCCGGTCGAGAGGAGCCACGTATCGTGGGCTACAGGGGTCGGTCTCGCCGCTTCGCTGCTGTCGCCATCCGCGCTGACGGACGACGCGTGCCGATGCCACTGCCCGAGCCGGTCACGCTCTTGGACCACCTCGAGGATCTGCTCCACCGCATCAGGCATCGCCTCGCCCCTCCCGCTCGCTGACTTCGCGTCCGCCACGCTCAGCCCAGCGCCTCACGCAGGGGCACCGCGACCTCCGCGGCCAGCCGCCGGATCCCCTCAGCGCCGCTCCGCGCCGGGATCGTCAGCATGATCTCCTGGGCCCCCGCCCGGACGTAGCCTGCCGCCGCTTCTCGAGCTGACCGGCGCTCAGCACGGCCGTCGGGGATGACCAGCTGAACTGAGACGGTGAGTTCCCCGATGTCGCGGCCGACCTCGTCACAGGTCGCGCGCAGCGCATCGTGCCGCTTTCGGAACTCGTCGACGCTGCCATCCAGGTTGGCGGCGTAGTTCCAGCCATCCGCCAGGCGCGCTGTCAGGCGCATGCCGCGCGGCTTCTGCGCGCCCAACCAGATGGGCGGCCCGCCGGCCTGCAGCGGAGCCGGCTCCATGACCGCGCCGTCGAGTCGATAGGGCGGTGCATCCAGAGTGACACCCGGCGCACCTCGTGCCGCGTCGCTGAAGAGCGCCTTGAGCACCTGGACCTGCCCCTCGAGGCGGCTCATCCTCTCGCCGATGGCCGGCAGCTCGATGCCGAACGACTCGTGCTCGCCGACATGCCAGCCGGCTCCAAGCCCCAGGATGAACCGGCCGTCGGAGATGTGATCGATGGTCACGGCCTGCTTGGCCAGTAGCGACGGGTGACGGAACGTGGCGGCCAGGACGGTGTGGCCTATCCGCTTGCCGGGCACCAGGCGAGCCAGCGCCGCGAGCGTGGCGACCGCTTCCAGGCCAGGGCCGCCACGATCGCGGCGGGGATCGGTGAGATGGTCGTTGAGCCAGCCTGAGTCGAAGACGTCATGCCTGCCCGCCTCCGCCCAGGCGCTCTCCAGCGTCGGCCAATCGACGTTTTGGGGAGAGGTGCGGAAGCCGATGCGCAGAGCCACTCCGGTGGGGGGCGCGCTACTCGACCACGATCGAGTCGATGTCGGCCTCGGGCGGCGGGTAGGTCAGCCCCATCTGGTCCATGGACTCGGTCAGGATCTCGGCCACGGCCAGGTTGCGGAACCACTTGCGGTCGCTGGGGATCACGTACCAGGGCGCCACATCCGTGGAGCAGCGCGACAGTGCTGCTTCAAAGGCCCTCTGGTAGTCGTCCCAGTGCTCGCGCTCCTCGATGTCGCCGCGCTTGAACTTCCAGCGCTTGTCCGGCGTGTCGACACGGGCCTGGAGCCGTTCGCGCTGCTCCTCAGGGCTGATCCACAGGAAGAACTTCAGGATCGTCGTGCCGTTGGCCGCAAGGTGCGCCTCGAAGGCATTGATCTGGTCGTAGCGCCTGCGCCAGACCTTGGGCCGCACGAGATCGTGGACTCTCACGACGAGCACATCCTCATAGTGCGAGCGATTGAAGATGCTTATCGTGCCGCGGCCGGGGGTGTGTCGGTGGATGCGCCACAGGTAGTCGTGCGCCAGCTCCTCATCGTTGGGCACGCCGAAGCCGATGACCGAGCAGCCCTGTGGGTTGAAGGCCGTCATCACGTGACGGATGGTGCCGTCCTTGCCCGCCGTATCGATGCCCTGGAGCACGATCAGGAGCGAACCGCCCTTGCCTGCCCAGAGACGCTCCTGAAGTGACTCGAGCCGGTCGTGGCTGGCCAGGAGCGTGGCCGCGGCGTCTTCCGGGACGTGGCCGTGGGTGTCGGCCGGATCGATGCCGCCGAGCTTGACCTTGGAACCGGGCTTCACACGCAGGAGCTTTGCCAGGTCCGCCCCCATCGCTGCGGGACGGGAGCCCTTGTCGCGGCCGGCGCTCCGTGCGTTCACGCCTCCTCGATCGAGACGCTGTTGATGGTGACCGGATCACGCGGGCGATCGTTGTTGCCCTTTGGCGCCGTGGCGATGGCATCCACGACCTCTTCGCCCGCGGTCAGCTTGCCGAAGATGGTGTAGCTGGGCGGCAGCCCGTAGTCGGCGTGCATCACGAAGAACTGCGAGCCGTTGGTGTTCGGACCAGCGTTGGCCATGGCCAATGTGCCCCGGCTGTAAGGCCGGCTGACCCTCTCGTCGGCGAACTTGTAGCCGGGACCGCCGC
>JALZLQ010000072.1 GCA_030858605.1 Chloroflexota bacterium | reverse complement strand
GCTCCGTAGGCGGCGGCTGCGGCGGCCTTGGCCCGGGAAGCTCCGGTGGGCATGACCACCGTCGCCGAGACGCCCGCCGATGCCGCGGCGTAGGCCACGGCCTGCGCGTGATTGCCCGCCGAGAGCGTGATCAAGCCGGCGCCACGCTCGTCCGTGGTGAGCTGGAGGATGCGATTGGTGGCGCCGCGCGGCTTGAAGGAGCCGGTCACCTGGAGGTGTTCCGCCTTGAGGAAGAGCCGCGGCTGGCCATCCGCAAGCGGCCCGGCGCCCAGGCTGACGCCAGCCGTCTCCGCCACTTGGCGCGCGGCACTACGCGAGGCGAGGATCGGCGTTCGTGACACGCGCCCGGCGATCCGCTGCGCCGCTGCGCGGAATTCGCCGAGCGTGACATCGCGGGCGGCATCGACGGAGCCGGCTGACACGGGACGCAAGGTATCAGGAGCTGTACGGTTGTGGCCATGCGAACGCCACCTGGGGTCGAACCGGATCCGATCGGTCCCGGCCAGGAATCCGTCTGGGAGTATCGGCGGCCCCCACGCGTGGAGCGGGTATCGGAACGGATCCGGGTCGTGGTCGAGGGCCGAGCGTTGGCCGACTCGACGCGGGCCCTGCGCGTCCTTGAGACTTCCCATCCGCCCGCGTACTACTTGCCCCGCGAAGACGTCGACCTCACGAACCTTCATGAGGTTTCCCGTTCGACTCTCTGCGAATGGAAGGGCACGGCGCGCTTCCTCGACTACGACGACGGCCAGCGTCGCATCGAGCAGGTCGCCTGGACCTACCCGTCGCCCGCACCGGGCTACGAGTCCGTAACCGGCCACATCGCGTTCTACGCCGGGAAGGTCGACGAAGCGTGGGTGGGCGACGAGCGGGCGACCCCGCAACCGGGTCACTTCTACGGCGGGTGGGTCACGAGCAGCATCGTCGGCCCCGTCAAGGGCACACCCGGCTCATTCGGCTGGTGAGCGGCGAGCCACCTGCAATGCACTTGCGTATTTGCGCAAACGGTGAGAGACTTCAGCAGTGACGACCGCCGTCGACCCCTGCGTCGACCTTTCCAGCGAGACCGATCGGCAGCGCTTCGCGGCCATCGGGCGGGCACTGGCCGATCCCAAGCGGCTGTGCGTGCTGGAGGTCCTGGCCAACGGGGAGCGCTCGGTCAGTCAGTTGTCACGCGAGGCGAGCTGCCAGGTCCCCAACATGAGCCAGCATCTCGCCGTGCTCCGTTCGGCGGGCCTCGTCGAGACGAGACGCGACGGCAACACCATCCTGTACCGCCTCTCGGATCCCCGGGTCCTGGAGGCCTATCGACTCATCCAGGCGCTGGCCGGCTAGGCCTCGCTATCTATCGTCCGCCCTCGCGGTGGAGAAAGGAACCCCATATGTCTGTCAAGGAAGCCACCGACGCCACGTTCGAGGAGATGGTCGAGAACAGCGAGCGACCCGTCGTGGTCGACTTCTGGGCGGCCTGGTGCGGCCCCTGCAAGATGGTCGCTCCGGAGATCGACCGCTTGGCCGAGAAGTACGACGGCAGCGTAGATGTCGTGAAGCTGGACGTCGATGCCAACCCGCAGACGATGCAGAAGTACCAGATCATGAGCATCCCGACCATCGCCTTCTTCCGCCCTGGACAGCAGCCCCAGGCGGTGATGGGCTTCAAGCCCATGGCGCAGCTCGAGCAGGCCTTCGGCCTTGCGGAGTACGCCACGGCGCCAAGCGAAACGCCTGCCTGACCCAGGGCGCGTTCGGGACGCTGCCTCCTAGCGCTCGGCGGCTCGCCAGGCGCTGAGGAACCAGGCACCGGCCCGGTCCATCGCGAACTCGTCCACGGACGGCGGCTCGAAGCGCACCCAGCCGGGACCCCGCGTCGACAACGTCGTGTAGGAGGTCCGCCGCGCCGCCTCGGCCACCTCTGGGTTCAAACGCACGTCGGCCACCCGACCCTCGACCACAGCGAAGGTGCGTGCCCCCCGCCGGTACTCCGTCGCCTCGAGCACGTCAGCGCTGGTGACCTCCGCCACCTCACCCGCCAGGCGGGCGAACAGAGCAGCCAGCGTGTGGCCCGCTGCGCCCATCAAGCCCGGTCCGCCGTCATCCCGGCTGCGTCCGCCCCGCTCGTCCCTGCACCGTGCGTTGCGGTCATCCCGGCTGATCCGCCGCGACCTCGGCCGCAGTCAGCACTGCGCGTAGCTCCGGTAGGTGGTCCTCGTAATGCTCCAGGGTGCATTCAGTGAACAGGCGCTGGCCCGCCGGCGCCTTCAGCCAGCGCGCCTCCGGGACCATGGTCAACGTACCCCGCAACTCGCCCGGGATGTCGGCCAGACGTTGACGGATCTCGGCGATGGTGAGCGCTCGCGCGTCATCCATGATGCGCTGGTTCAGCGCGTCGCCGTACGTCTCCCACGGCGCACCGATCCGGCGCTGCGTCTCACTCGCCTCATCCACCGCCAGCTCCCGTGCGACCTGAAGCGCGACCTCCTGCCAGCCGACCATGTGCGCGATCAGATCCCGGCCGCTCCAGCCGTGCGCAGGCCCGTCGGCGTCCGTGGGGCGATCCAGCGACGCATCGTCCAACGACGCGAGTGCCTCATACGGAGCCCACGACTCTCGCTCATCCTCCAGGAACTCCATCGCCTGCATGTACATCACGGTCCTCCGATGGTGCACTCCCCTACAGCCGGCGGGGAGGGTCGGACGCCATGCTATCGTCCCGCCGTGGCTGATGACCGAACCGGCACCGATGGCCAGGCCGTCGATCCCCCCTCCCTGCCACCGGTCGATGCGGCCACAGCTCGCGTCGCGCCCGGGGACCTGACGCCGGAGATCATGGCCGCCTTCCTGACCGACGGCGATGAGCCCATCGCGCGGTGGGCACTTGAGCAGGTGCTTCAAGGCCAGTCGCGCGCGCTCGTCTACGACACTTTCCTGCGCGACACGATGGTCGTCGTCGGGGAGCGCTGGGCGAGCGGTCGCTGGACCGTGTCGGAGGAGCATCTGGCTACCCAGACACTGGCCCGCGTCCTGAACTCGCTGGCTCCAGCGGAGTCACCTACCCAGCGCATCGGGCCGCAGGCTGTGCTGGCCGGCGTAGCGGGTGAGGAACACGCCGTCGGGCTCATCCTGCTCGATCACCTTCTGCGCGAGGGTGGCTGGTCCGTGTCCCAGCTCGGTCCCAACGTGCCGATGGACGACCTGGTCCGTTTCGCGGCCAAGTTCGAGGCACGGCTGGTGGCCCTGACTGCATCCCATCCGGAACGTGTGGAAACCGTACGCGACACGATCCTTGCCCTGCGAGCCCTTCCAGTGCCTCCCGCCATCATGGTCGGTGGCCGCATCGTGGATGTCGCCGAGATCGGCACGTTGGAGGCCGACTGGACCGGCACGTCAGTGCGCGAGGCGGCTCACTTCGCCGAAGCGCTGCGGGTAAGGCTCACGGACGCCGAGCAGTCCTGATCGCCTCAGCGGACGGGACTTCAGCGGCCCCAGCTCACGATCGACTCCGGCGCGACCACGATGACTACCGGCTCACCCTTCTCGGCCATGCGGTTGGCCATCTCGATGGGCGCACGGTCGGGAAGGTAGCGGCGCACCTGGGCCTGGCTGATGCGGATGTACGCGCTGCGGCCCTCGGCGCCCTCGACCACCCAGGCTGTGCCACGCAGCAGGACGCCCCGCTTGCGCCGGATGTCGCCATCGACCTCGACAGCCGCGCGGCCCAGCCGCCGGACGTTGCGCACCTTGTGGTCGCCTGCCTGAGCCCCGATCCAGAACCGCTCCCCGTCCCAGTGATACCAGGCCGGGACCACATGCGGATCGCCGTTCGGCTCGGTCGTGGCGAAGCGGCACAGGTTGGGCTCGGCCAGGTGATCGTCCAAGGCGTCCGTGTCCTCTGCCCACCCAGACGTCATCACTGCCTCCGTCACGCTCAGACCGCGACCGGTTCGCGGTACTCACCGAAGACGCCGCGAAAGACGCCGCACATCTCGCCGAGCGTGGCGTACGCGTTGGCGCAGTCAAGCAAGGCTGGCATCACGTTCGCCTCGCTGGAGCCGGGTCGTGAGGCAAGGTCGCGCAGTTGGGCCAAGGCCCGCTCCACGGCCGCCGGGTCGCGCTCGCGGCGGACCCGCGCCAAGCGCTCCAAGTGGCGCCGCTTGCTCGCCGCGCTCACCTCCAGCAGCGGGATCTCCAGCTTCTCGTCCGGATCGACGAATGCATTCACGCCCACGATCTGCCGTTCGCCCAGGTCGAACTCGCGCTGGAAGCGATAGGCTGCGTCGGCGATCTCCTGCTGGGGATAGCCCGTCTCGGTGGCCGCCACCATGCCGCCCAGGCGGTCGATCTCGTCCAGGTAGTGCCAAACCTGTCGCTCTACTTCGTTGGTCAGCGATTCCACGAACCAGGAGCCACCCAGCGGATCGACCGTGTTGCGCACGCCGCTCTCGGCGGCGATGACCTGTTGCTGTCGCAACGCCAGGAGTGCCGCCTCCGCGGAGGGCACGGCCCAGGCCTCGTCATAGGCATCGGTATGCAGCGATTGCGAGCCGCCCAGCACGCCGGCCAACGCTTGGAGCGCCACGCGCGTGAGGTTGTTGAGCGGCTGCTGGGCAGTGAGGGATACGCCGGCCGTCTGCGTGTGGAAGCGCATCCAGGTCGATCGCTCGTTCTCCGCCCGGTAGCGCTGCGTCATGAGCTTCCACCAGATCCGCCGCGCGGCGCGGAACTTGGCGATCTCCTCGAAGAAGTCGCTGTGGCTGTTGAAGAAGAAACTCAATCGCGGAGCGAACTCGTCGACACGGAGGCCGCGACGGAGTGCCTCCTCCACATATGCCATCCCGTCGGCGATGGTGAAGGCCAGCTCCTGGACGGCCGTGGAGCCGGCCTCGCGGATGTGGTAGCCGCTGATCGAGATGGTGTTCCAGCGGGGCATCTCGCGGGTGCCGAATTCGATGGTGTCTGTCACCAGACGCATGGACGGCTCGGGCGGGAAGAGGAACTCCTTCTGCGCGATGAACTCCTTGAGGATGTCGTTCTGGAGGGTGCCCTCCAGCTTGGCTCGCGGAAATCCCCGCTTCTCGGCGGCCGCGATGTACATCGCCCAGATCGGCGCGGCCGGCGAATTGATGGTCATCGATGTGGAGACCCGGTCCAGGGGGATGCCGTCGAGCAGCACCTCCATATCGGCCAGCGAGCAGACGGCCACGCCGCAGGTGCCGAATTCGCCGTCTGCTTCGGGGTCGTCCGTGTCGTAGCCGTACAGGGTTGGCATGTCGTAGGCGATCGACAGCCCGGTCTGCCCGGCCTTCAGGAGCTGGTGGAAGCGCTCGTTGGTGTCCTCGGCCGCACCGAACCCGGCGAACATCCGCATCGTCCAGAGTCGCGTTCGGTAGCCAGTGGGGTGAACGCCACGCGTGAAGGGCGGCTCACCGGGGAAGCCGACGTCGCGCAGTGGGTCGAAGGCAGCCCACGGTCCGGGCGGTCCTTCGCGGCGCAGCGGGTCGCCCAGGTGGTCGACGCGCGTCGCGCCCCCTCCTCCGGCAGCCTCGCCCAGCCAGTCCAGCGGCGTGTACAGCCGCTCGATCTCGAGGTCGCTGATGGTGCTGAATCGCGGCTGCTGCTCGGGCCCTCGGTCGTGCGCCGAGCCGAGCGTCTCCGCCTCCCAGCGATGTGCACGCTCGCGCCATTCCTCGGTCATGTGCTCCGGACGATAGCACCGCGCGGCCAGCCAGTTCCGATCTGCGCTGGCGGCGCCGCATCGCTTCGATGCCCAGGACTTGTACAGCCGCCGTACCCGCTGGTACCGCTGCCCGCATAGAACATCCTTATATGCCGCCGTACGCAGCGCCCGCTGCATAGATGCCTGGATGATGCAAGCCTGATACAGTTAGCGGGTGCCCCAGACATCGGGGCGACGCGCAGCCGTGTTGCGTCGCCTCCTGAGGTGGCACGGGCGATCAGACCCAGAGCGCCGACCGGCCTCGATCGTATCCGTTGCTGCCGCCCTTGCCATAGTGGGCGCACTGGCATCACAACCCGCCATGCCGGCGCGCACCGACATACCGAACGGCTCGACCGTGACCGCCATCGCGATCCAGCCCCACTTGGTCGACCTGGCCATCGTTCCCGCCGAGTGGGACGACGCCGTCGGCATCCTGGCGCTGCTCCAGCGCGACGGGCCGAGCAACACCTACTTCCAGCGATCGGCGGAGCTGCAAGGTGCCTTCATGGGTGTCGATGACGGCGTCGGCGACGACCACCCGATCTCCGTGATGCTCAGCGACGCGGACGAGTCCCAGCCCATGCCGCGCCCCACGATGTCCACTCCTGCAGCCAACCTCACGATGCCCGCGCCCAGCCCGCGGGCGGCCGGCGAGTCCCAGGCTGTATCCGATGACGCTCAGCGGCAGGCCGGACGGCAGGCGAGGCGCGAGGCGGAACGAGAGGCCGAACGCCAAGTCCAGAGGCGTGCCGAGCGCCAAGCCGAGCGAGAGGTAAAGCGGCGCGCCGACAGGCGGGTCGAGCGACGTGCCGAACGCAGCCAGGCCGGCGCCTGGAACAATGCGCCGCACGTGACCTGGTACGGCCCCGGCTTTTACGGGAACCGGACGGCGTGCGGGCAGCGCTACACGCGCGAGATCATCGGCGTAGCCCACAAGACACTGCCCTGCGGCACCATGGTCGAGTTCCGCTGGAACGGCATCACGGCCCGCGCGCCGGTCATCGATCGCGGACCCTACGGCCCAGCCGGTTACATCTTCGACTTCAGTGCCGCCTTGAGCTGCGACGTGTTCAGCCCCCGTGACGTCGAGAGGCCCTGCTTCACGCGCCAGAACGTGGCCTGGCGGATCGTCAGCCGCCGATAGCCCGGGCAAGCGCCGCTCCGCAACAGAGCGCCGCTCCGCCAGAGCGTGCAGGATGACGCGATGAGCAGTTCCTCGCGGCCGGCTCTTGTCTCCTCCATCGAGCATCTCGTAAGGCTCGCCGAGCGGCGCGCCGCGCTCCTCAGCAGGCACGACCCAGAGGCTGCTTCCAGCCCTGCAGTCGAGCGTGGCCGCGAGCTCCTGGAGCACACCCGCTCGTACCTCCTGCCCCGTGCCCGCGACCTGGATGCTCCACTGGTCGTCCTGCTGCTGGGCCCCACCGGCTCGGGCAAGTCGACCCTCATGAACACCCTGGCCGGGCGGGCCGTCAGTCGGACAGGAGTGCTGCGCCCAACGACGATGGACGCGGTCGTGCTGGCCACCGCTGGGGATCAGCGATCGCTTCGCGCAGCAGGCCCGCTGGCTAGCGCCCCCACCGAACGCCTTGAGTGGGTGGAGGGAGGGGCCCGCCACGGCGTCACACTCATCGACGCTCCGGACATCGACTCCGTCGAGCGTGGCAATCGCGAACTGGCTGACGCGCTCCTGGAGATCGCCGATCTGTGCGTTTTCGTGACGACTGCCACGCGATACGCTGATCGTGTGCCGTGGGACGTGCTTGCTCGGGTGGAGCAGCGGCGCCTGCCGCTTGTCGTGCTGGTGAATCGCCTGCCTCAGGGCACGGATGCAGTCCACGTCCTTGACGATGTCCGACGACTCCTGGGCCGGACCGGGCTGACGCGACCGGAGGATGCGCCCGACGGGACCACCTCCCGGCCGACCCGGCTTGGCGACGCGCCGACGCCGGCAGCGTTAGAGGTGATCGGGGTTCCCGAGGGCGCCCTTGACGCGACCGGCGCGGCCCTGGATGGCAGGGCCGTGGCCCCTCTGATGCGACGCCTGGAGGCACTAGCCGCGGACTCTGGCGCTCGTCGTGTGCTGGCGGAACAGGCCCTGGCTGGTGCGGTGGCCGGCCTGGCACCGCTCGTCCATATGGTCGCGGACGACCTGGGGCACCAGGCCATAGATGCGGACGCGCTCCGAAGGATCGCCGCTACGGACCATGCCGAGGAGCTGCGCCTGATGCGCGATCGGCTACGGCGGGGCAACGTGCTGCGCGAGGAGGTCATCCGACAGTGGCACAGCTTCGTGGGCGCGGATCAGATCACGCGCGCCTTCTCCAGCGGCATCGGCCGGGTGCGCGGCGCCGTGACGGCCGTCTTCCGCGGTACGCCCGAGGCGCCCGTGGTGGCCGTGCAGAAGGGCGCCAGTGAGGACCTCTCGGCGCTCGTCGTGGCCCACGCGTCCGACGCGGCACGACGGACGGCGACCCACTGGTCGACCGACCCATGGGGCGCTCGAATCCTGGCGGCCGATGCCGGGCTCTGGTCCGCCTCTTCCGACCTGGCCCAGGCCACGCGCGAAGCGCTGAACGCATGGCTCGCGGCGATCGCCTCGGACGTGGCCGTCACAGGCGCGGACAAGCGTGGCGTGGCACGCGGCGTATCGCTGGGCGTCAATGCCGGTGCTGTGACCGTGATGCTCACCGTGTTCGCCCACACCGGCGGGCTGACCGGCGCTGAGGTGGGCATCGCAGCCGGCACCGCTTTCCTCAACCAGAAGCTGCTCAACGCGCTGTTCGGGGAGGCCGCGGTGCAGGAGATGATCGCCCGCGCGCGTGACCGCCTGGATGAGACCCTGGAGGGGCTGATGGTGCGCGAGCGCGCCCGCTTCGACCGCCTCGTCCCGAGCGGCGAGGACTTGCGTGTCCTGGCCCATGAGCTGCGCGGCGCCATCGAGCCCGTCTCGCGACCGGATGACCGCTGAGTCCAGCGCTCCCCGAGAGCGGCTCGACCTGGAAGGATGCCGGGTCGCCCTGGAACGAGCCATCGCGGCGGCGGGCGTGCTGGGACTGGACGTCGGCGCTGGAACAGGCGTCCGAAGGCGCATCGTGGAGCGCTCCGGCTTTCCCACCGACCTGTACGTCCTGGCCCTTGCCGGCGGCACCGGCGTGGGCAAGTCGAGCCTGCTCAACGCCCTGGCCGGTGAGGCCGTCAGTGCCGCCGGGGTGATGCGCCCCACCACGTCCGAGCCGATGGCCTGGGCACCTGCCTCCAGGCTGCCCGACGCCGCCCCGCTACTGGAGTGGCTTGGCGGTGCCGCGCTGCGCGGGCACGAGTCATCAGCCCTGGCGGGGGTCGTGGTGATGGACCTGCCGGACCTCGATTCCATCGCCCGCGAGCACCGCACGCGCGTGGACGCGGTGCTGCCGCGGATCGATGCGGTCCTCTGGGTGGCAGATCCGGAGAAGTACCAGGACGCCATCCTCCACGATGGCTACCTCCGCAACTGGGTGCGACGGCTGGATCGGCAGGCCGTGGTGCTCAACAAGGTCGATCGCGTCTCGCAGGTGGACGGGGAGCGCTTGCGCCGGGACCTCGCTGACCGTCTTGAGCAGGAGGGTCTTCCGGCTTTGCCCATCCTGCTCACTTCGGCGTCGAACGGCCGCCTGGCCGAGCTCACCGAGTGGCTGGCCACGGGCGTGGAGAGCAAGCGGGTCGTCCAGGCAAGACTGGGGGCCGCCTCCCGTGCCGCCGTGGAGGACCTTGCCGGGCTGGCCGGCGTCGGACCAGGCGCGGACTGGCGACCACTCGTCCTCGAGGACGAGCGCCGAGCGGCCGTCGAGGCCATGACCGCGCGGATCCTGGCCATAGTCGACCTGGCGGGCCTCTCGCGCCAGGCCGTGGAGGCCACCCGGCTTGCTGCTCGTCCCCGCGGTGGCGGCCCACTGGGCATCTTGCGGACGATCCTGGAACGCGGCAGCGGGGTCAGCGAGCGGCGCGCGGACCCGCAGGGCTACCTGCGCCGCTGGCGCGACCGCGGTTCGCTGCTGGGCGCCTCCGAGCCGCTGCGCGATCTGGTCGGAGGCGCCATGGGCCGGGTCCCGCCCGCCATCCGCCCCGCCCTCGCCCCCTTGACCGACACCGGACCGCTGACGGCCAGTCTGGGCGAGGCGGTCGACCGAGCCATCGTTTCTGATGCGGCCGCTTTCCGTGCTCCCGTCAGCCGTCTCTGGCCCCTACTCGGCGTGGCGCAACTGGTGGCCACGGCGGCCCTGGTCCTGGGCGTGATCTGGCTGGTGGCGCTGGCCGCTGGCGTCGGGCAGGCGGAGACGCCGTTCGTCGAAGTGCCCCTCCTGGGTGCGCTGCCCTTGCCCGTGGCACTGGTGGCTGGTGGACTGCTTGGCTGGTTCGTCCTGGGCAGGTTGCTGCGGGCGCACGCCGGGTGGCTGGGTCGTCGGTGGGCGGTGCGTTTGCGGGAGAGGATCACCGTCGAGGTGGAGGGATCCGTGCGCGGCGCGGCGCTGGGACCCCTGGAGAAGGTGGACGCAAGGCGCCGCGATCTCGCCGCCGCGTTGGCCGAGACCCAGGGCGCCTGTGGTGGAGGGACCTGAGTCAGGAGCACTCGGCACTTCCTCCTCACCTCAAGACACGCTACCGGCCGACACCCCACCGCTCCGAGTCTCCGACCCCATCCTTGGTCCCGTCGACCGGGGTACGTAGTGGCCATTGAAACCCTCTGCCGCGCCCCCCAACCTACGCCTAGCCGTCGTCTCCGATCGCCGGGGACGGCCCGAGGGCGTCGAATAACGGATCAGGGATGAGCACCGTCCTCCCCATTCAGGGGCGTCGAATCAGCACTCGTTTGGAGCGCTGCGATCGCACCAGCCTGGAAGACCACCATCCCGGGTCACGAGTCGAATAACCGGCAGGACCGGCCAGACTGGACCGACCGGCATCGGGGAACGACGGCGAAGTCATCGGATCATCGCTCCATCCATTCCTCTTCTCGCCGTGAGGGCGGGTCGCCGGACCCGCACCTCGAGGCCAACGGCATCCGGCGTCGGCTATCCCCGGACCGTAGCACCTGTCCTCAACCCGCGGCCGAGGCCCTCGATCCTTCCTTCACGGCGCGCTCGACGCCACGCTCGTTCAGATCGCCCTGGATGACGCGCGCCCGCATCACCAGGTCACGGTCGCGCAGGATGGTGCGCGCGATCCAGTCGATGTAGGTCGGTTCAAGACGCGCCACCTCACCCAGCGTGAAGCCGTGGAATCGGCCGAACTCGATGATCGTCTCGCACGACTCGACCAGCGATGGGAGACGTGGCGGATCCTTGCTGAGGCGACGCTCCACGGGTCCCGTGGGGATGCTGGCACGCAGGTCGCTCTCACCCTGACGGCGCCCCATGGGCGGGTGGCCGGCCAGCGGCAGCGGACCTTCGCCGGAGGTCGCGTTGCGGCGGTGGAAGGCGGCACTGGTATCGAACCTGGCGGTCACCGGTCGAGCCACTGGCGGTGGCGGCGGACCACCTGCCCACTCCCTGTCATCCCTCCCCCCGAACCCGCCGGCACCGGACGCCCAGGCCTCGGACTGGCGGGTGCGGCGTGCCTGCGGCGACGCGTCGTAGCGGGCCCGGCGGATGGGATCGCGCAGCAGGTCGTAGGCCGCGTTGATGCGCGCCATGCGCGTGGTGAGTCGTTCCGTCTCGCCACCGTCGCCCGCGGCGCGGTCCGGATGATGCTGCCGGGCAAGCTCTCGCCAGCGTCGCTTGATCTCGACACTGGTGGCGACGTGAGAGAGACCGAGGACGCCGTACGGATCGCCGCGGAAGTTGGGTTCGGGCATAAGACACGAGGCTACCACGCTCGCTCGTACACTCGGCGCATGAAGTTGCCCTTCGACCCGCCGCTCCCGCCCATGCTGGCCAAGGCGGCCGAGGCCATCCCTCTGACCGGCGACTGGCTCTATGAGCCCAAGTGGGATGGCTTCCGGGCCATCGTCTTCCGCGATGGTGACGAGCTGCTTCTCCAGAGCCGCGACCTCAAGCCCCTGGACCGCTACTTCCCGGAACTGGCAGAGCCGTTGCGTTCGAACCTGCCCCGACGCTGCGTGCTCGACGGGGAGATCGTCATCACCGGTCCGGCCGGCCTTGAATTCGAGTCGCTGCTGCTGCGCATCCACCCGGCGGCCTCGCGCGTGGCCATGCTGGCGGGCCAGTCACCCGCCTCGTTCGTGGCCTGGGATCTCCTTGCGCTCGGCGAAGATGACCTGAGATCTCGTCCACAGGAGGAGCGGCGCACGATGCTGGAGCGGGAGCTCGCGAACGCGCAGCCGCCCATCCATCTCACGCCGGCCACGCGCGACCCGGCCACGGCGCAGGACTGGTTCGCTCGCTTCGAGGGTGCGGGTCTTGATGGGGTGATGGCCAAGCCAGCAGGGGCCGTCTACCAACCTGCCAAGCGCGCCATGCTCAAGATCAAGCACGCGCGCACTGCGGACTGCGTGGTGGCCGGGTTCCGCTGGCACAAGAACGGCCCAGGCACGCACGTCGGATCGCTGCTGCTGGGCCTCTATGGTGATGACGGCCGCCTGCATCACGTGGGCGTCACCTCGTCCTTCACCTGGGATCGACGCGAGGCGATCGCTGCAGAGCTCATCCCACTGCGCGCAAACGCCCGGGAGGGGCATCCCTGGCAGGAGTGGGCGGAATGGGCGGACGCTGGATCGGCCGACGCCAGCGGCCAGCGCATGCCCGGTGCCACCAGTCGATGGAATCGCGGCAAGGACCTCTCTTGGGAGCCACTGCGCATCGAACGGGTCTGCGAAGTGGCCTATGACCACCTCCAGGGCGACCGCTTCCGCCACGGGACCACGTTCAAGCGCTGGCGAGACGACCGACAGCCCAGGTCATGCCGCTACGATCAGCTCGAATCGACCCCGCCCTTCGAACTGAAGCGCATCTTCGGCTCCGAAACGTGACGCGCGGCGGGTAGACTCCGGCAACGACCGTCAGAGATCGCCTTGGGAGAGGAGACACATGTCCGAACCGCGC
>JALZLQ010000006.1 GCA_030858605.1 Chloroflexota bacterium | reverse complement strand
CTTGCCACGCCGCCTGCCGCTTGCCACGCCGCCTGCCCCGTCGCTCGGCCAAGGTCCGGGGACATCGGCCTCGCCAGGCCGCCTCATCCGTGCCACTCTCCTCAGCCGCGTGCGGGATCCCGCGGCGTGTAGCATCGGACCGTGCGTGCACCTCTCGTCGCCATCATCTGCGGCAGCCGCTCTGACCTGGAGACGGTGGAGAAGGCGGTGGCGCTCCTGACCGACCTTGAGGTCCCGCGCGAGTTGCGCATCATCTCCGCCCACCGTGCTCCGGCGCTGCTGGACCGCTACGTCGACGGAGCCGCCGCGCGCGGCGTGCGCGTCTTCATCTGTGCGGCGGGCCTCGCGGCACACCTCGCGGGGGCTGTCGCGGCACGAACGCCGTGGCCGGTCATCGGCCTACCCATGCCCGGGGGCGTGAGTGGCGGCCTGGACGCGTTGCTCTCCACAGTGCAGATGCCGCCGGGCGTGCCGGTGGCAACCGTGGGACTGGGCAACGCTCGGAATGCGGCGCTGCTGGCCGCACAGATCCTGTCCATCGCCGACGCCCAGCTCGCTGTGCGTGTCGAGGCCTACCGCTCTGAGCAGACGCGCGCCGTGGAGTCGGATCCTCTCAACCAGTAGCCGTGCCGGAGTGCGGCACCTGCCGTGCGATCGACGCGATGTGCGGTTCGGGGCTCGCTCCGCAGAGTGAGGAACCGCGTTGCGGGGTGGCCACGGCACCGCCGGCACTACACTCGAAGCGATGGAGCATGACGAGATCCTCGATCCCGGACCGCGCCTGGACCGACAGGAGGTTCGCGTCCGCCGCGATGCCAAGGGTCGACCGCTGCTGCCCTCGCGGGTGCCCGAGACACGACCGACACCACTCCAGGATGCCTTCATCTACCTCTCCATCGGTGTGCTCGTCAGCGGCATCATCGCCATCACAGCGCTTGAGCTCGGCGCCCGGCTGACCGATCCGGTGGTGCGCATCCCGATCCTGGTCGGCGGTGCGCTGCTGGTCGTCGTGACCGTGGATGCGATGGTCCGGATCTGGCGCTCCGCCTGGGCCTGGCTGCCCGTGGATCGGGGCCGGGGCCTATTCCGGTTCGTATGGGTCGGAGTCCTGGCGCTGAGCCTGGCCGCGCTGGGCGGCGTCGTCTGGCTCGTCTTGACCGCATGAGCCGTTGAGGCTGCCGCCCGATCGCAGCGCCCCGTCCGGTGGGCGGCGTCGCGGGCGTGGCGGCGTCCCGGCATGGTTGGCCGACACCCTGCGTCACTGCTCGCGCTGCGGCGACCTCCTCGACTTCCGCCTGGTCGAGGGCGAGGAGCGCGAGCGCCTGGTCTGTCCCAGTTGCCACTTCATCTCGTACGCCAATCCCCGCCTCGTGGTGACGACCCTGCCCATCACCGAGAAGGGAGAGGTCATCCTGCTGCGACGCGGCATCGAGCCCGGGTACGGCGCCTGGGCGCAACCCGGCGGATTCCTGGAGATCGACGAGACATCCGAGGAGGGCGCGATCCGGGAGACCCTGGAAGAGACCGGGTTGGTGGTGGAACCCACCCGGATCGTAGGTCTCTATACGCGTCCCCCCGCCGCAGTGGTGGTCGCGTGTTACGAGGCACGCATCACGGGAGGGCAGATCCGCACCGGTCCGGAGGCCATCGAGATCGAAGCGTTCGCTACTGAGCGCATCCCCTGGAGCGGCATAGCCTTCCTGACCAGCACCTGGGCGCTGCGCGACTGGATCCGTACGGCCCGTCCGGAACTCTCGGCGGCCGCAGATGCCTCCGTCGAGCCTCGCTCCTGAACCTTGGCGCTCAGATGGTGGCGATGTCGCCCAGGAGACCCGCCGCGATGCCCACGCTCAGCCCGCGTGAGCGAGCCCTGTCGACCGATGTCGGCCGGTCCCGGTGTGCACGGCGCACCGCTCGTCGTCAGCCCATGTCGATGAAGACGTTTTTGACCTCGGTGTACAGATCCATCGCGTTCATGCCCAGCTCGCGGCCCATGCCCGACATCTTGTAGCCGCCAAAGGGCGCCTCGGTATGGAAGCTGGCCGTGGCATTCACGGAAAGAGTGCCACTGCGCATGCCCTTGGCCACCCGCATGGCCCGCCCGACATCACGCGTCCAGATGGAGCCGGAGAGCCCGTAAGGGGTGTCGTTGGCCAGTCGGATCGCTTCGGCTTCGTCGTCGAAGGGGATGATGGCCGTGACCGGCCCGAATATCTCCTCGCGCACGATGCGCATCTCTGGGCGGGCGTTGTCGAAGATGGTGGGCAGCAAGAAGGCGCCGCGTTCGAAGATCTCGCCAGCCGGCGCTTCGCCACCCACCACCAGGTCCGCGCCCTCCTCCAGGCCAGAGGCGATGAACTCCATGACCCGCTCGCGGTGCTTCAGAGATACCAGGCTGCCGACCTGCGTAGCCGGATCAGCCGGGTCGCCAACCACCAGCGCTTTGGTGGCCTCGGCGAAGCGCTCGACCACCTCGCGGTGAACGGATCGCTCGACGAGGATGCGGCTGCGCGCCGTGCAGTCCTGGCCGCAATTGTCGAAGACGGACGACGGAGCGTCCTTGGCGAACCGCTCCAGATCGGCATCGGCGAAGATGACGCTGGCGCTCTTGCCGCCGAGCTCCAGTGACACTCGCTTCACGTTGCCGGCGGCGAGCCGCAGGATCTCCTGGCCCGTGACGGTCTCACCCGTGAAGGCGACCTTGCCCACGCCGGTATGCGCAGCAAGTGCCGCCCCGGCGCTGCCGCCCGGGCCCGTGACCACGTTGACCACGCCGGCCGGGAACCCGGCTTCCAGCGCCAGCTCTGCCAGTCGTAGCGCACTGAGCGGCGTCCACGAGGCCGGCTTCAGGATGCAGGTATTGCCCGTGGCCAGCGCCGGGCCCAGCTTCCAGGCCGACATGTTGAGCGGGTAGTTCCAGGGCACGATCATGCCGATGACGCCGATGGGCTCGCGCAGCGTGAAGTCCAAGCCGGGCCGGCTCACCGGGATCGTCTCGCCAAAGTGCTTGTTGGCGGCACCGGCGTAGTACTCCAGCACGAGGCTGACCGCGAAGGCCTCATTGCGGGCGCTGGCGATGGGCTTGCCTGCGTTGCGCGAGTCGAGCTGCGCCAGCTCCTCCACGTTCCTCTTGACCAGCTCGGCGTACTTCTGCAGCGTCCGGCCGCGCTTGGAGGCCGACCAGCCCGACCACGGCCCCTCGAAGGCCTTCTGCGCCGCTGCCACGGCCCGATCAACGTCCTCCTTGCCGCCCAGCGGGACATGGGCGATGACCTCGCCCGTGGCCGGGTTGGTCACCTCGAACGTCTGGCCATCGGCGGCATCGACGTGCTCGCCGCCGATGAGCATCTGAAGATGGTGGGGTGCCTGGGATCGGTCTCAGCGTCTGAGGTACGTTGTTCGGTCGTCATCGGCCGATGATAGACCGACCCGTCAGGGTGTCTCGGATCGGCCAGCGGGCATCGACCCGGGCGCTCAAACGGCCGACCGGGTCGCCTGGCCAGCGCACTCTTCCCTCACCCAGGCCCAGCCACTCGTCCAGGTGCCAGCAGAGCACCGGGGCCAGCGCCGCGAAGTAGGCGAAGGTGGACCACCAGCCCATGAAAAGTGTGACCAGAAAGATGGCCGTGCCCCACAGGATCATGGAGGCCGGGGAGCGCACGACGAGCCAGCTCGCGACGGCGAGCACACCGCCCAGCACGTAGCGCAAGGGCTCCAAGAGGGGACGCAAGGCAGCGTCGGCACCCAGGCTGTAGGCCAGTGAATAGTAGGTGCGCGTGTGTACCGTCTCGGCCAAGCGCAGACTGGTCAGGACAGAGCCGAGGCCCCAGATGAGCAAGACGGGACCCCACGTCGCCAGCACCACGACAGCGAAAGCAAGCAGGGGAGCAGTAGACCCACTGAACATCAGGAGTGGCGGCAGCCAGGCCAGCGCATAGGGTTTGAAGGCGAAGGCCAACCCCAGCAGCGCGCCGCCGGCAAGGGGCGATCGCTGAGCGGCGAGCAGAGCCATCAAAAGGAATAACCCGGCGCTGGTGTCATTCGAACCATCCGACGCGGTGACCAGCAGCACGGCCGAGGCCGCATACACGGCCAGTCCCACCGGCCGGCCCCGGGCGGCGAGCGTCACCAGGAGCAGCAACGACACGCAGAACTCCACCACCCGCGCATCGGCTGCGGGCACGTACCACAGCAGTGCCAGCGGCCCGTACGCGAACGGGGCATCGCCCGAGCCTGGTGGATAGCCGATGCCGTACGGGTTGCCGCCAGCGAGCATCCGCTCGATGGCCATCTCCGTCACTGCCAGGACATCGGATTGGCCGGCCCCCACGAACGCGATACGCAACACAACGCCCACAGCGAGGAGCACCAGAATGGCAAGAGGCCCGACACGAAATCGCAGAGAGACGAAGAGGATCGCCACCACCACGAACAGGCAGAGGACCTGGGCCGTTCGCGGCGTGCCCACGCCGGCCAGCAGCAACGCGGCCACCAGAAGGCCGAACCAGACCGCCCCGTCGCGACCAAGGGAAGACCGCTCAGCCGCCCACGCGCGGAGCGCCATCACGGGTCGACGTACCGCCTAGTAGATCATCCGGACGTCGCTCGACAGATGGACCGTGAAGGTCTCGTCGGGAAGGATGGGGTCGAGCTCCAGGTCGTCCACTTCGGCGTGCCGAGTCAGCCGATCGCCGATGTGATCCGTGAGCAGCAGGATCAGGCCGGTCCCTCGGTCCACGCCGACCTCCAGCCAGCGGTCCGGTCGGTCGGTCAAGAGGTGGCTCGTGCGCGGGTGGTCGCACCTGAGGAGGATCGATTCGCGCTCCCCTGCCAGCGTGACGCTGCCCACGATGGTCACCAGGCCGGTGGCCAGGACGTTGCGGCAGAGGCCGCGGGGATGGACGAATGTCTCCGCCAGCGTGTCCGGCGGCAGCGCCGTCCGCGACACCCACACTCGCGCGAAGTCGGGCAGACCCGGGTCAGTGGCACCTAACACCCGCGAGGCGACAGATCGGACACTGGCGTTGCCGCTCCTCGCGTCGAAGGTCTTGACCACCTGTCCATCGGTGACCCATACGTCGTAGTCGCGGTTCACTCCGTCGGTCTCCCGTCGCCGCACGACCCGCGCCAAGCCCGGATGACGCATGGCCACTTCGGTGATCTCGACATCCTCGCCGCGAGCATTCCAGACCCGCTCCACGATGCGCATGCGCAGGCTGCCGAAGCGCAGCTCCGCCTCAGCCATGAAGGAGAAGAGCTCCACGGGCCGCGGCGCGGCCGGACCGAGAGCCACGACCGAAGGTCGCGGGGCGGGAAGTGATGGATCTACGGGTACCAGATCGCGCATCGCCCCGATCGTAGCGGAGCAGGGATAGCCGCGCACCCGACCGGTGCGGGTCGTAGACTTCGAGCCATCGATCACACGACAAACGAGGAACGCCAGGATCGTGGACAACACCATCGTCCGACCGGACGACCAAGGGACCCGGACGGAGCGCGATCCGATGGGCGACCTTCAGATTCCCGCCGACGCCTACTACGGTGTCCAGACAGCGCGAGCCATCGCCAATTTTCCCATCAGCGGCCGGTTGCCGGACCCGTTGCTGGTCAAAGCGGCCGTGCAGGTCAAGAAGGCCGCCGCGCGTGCCAACCACGCCACGGGCCGCCTGCCCGACCTCCTGGCCGGCGCCATCATCCGCGCTGCGGATGAGATCCTGGGCCTGACCGAAGCTACCGACGACGAGGCGTCCACCCGCCGGGAACGGCTGCTGGACGCCTTCCGGGTCGATCCGTTCCAGGCCGGCGCCGGGGTCAGCCACAACATGAACACCAACGAGGTGCTGGCCAACCGCGCCATCGAGCTGCTGGGCGAGCTCGGCGTTGGCAGCGGGCAGCGCGGCGACTACGGCGTGGTCAGCCCCAACGACCACGTGAACATGGCCCAGTCGACCAACGACACGTTCCCCACGGCCATGCGCGTGGCCACGCTCGATCGCGTAAGCGAGCTGTTGGCCGGCCTGGACGAGCTGGCCGACGCCTTCGAGGAGCGCGCGGTCGCCTTCGATGGCGTGCTCAAGTCGGGCCGCACGCACATGCAGGACGCGGTGCCCATCCGGCTGGGACAGGAGTTCGCGGCGTACGGCCTGACCATCCGGCGCGCACGTGCCCGGATCGACCTGGCGGCCGAAGGGCTGGCGGAACAGAACATAGGGGCAACGGCGGTGGGCACAGGGCTCAACGCCGAACCGGAATACACCAGGCTGGTGGTGGGCTTCCTGTCCGAGCAGACCGGTTATCGGTTGCGCACGGCGGAGCATCTGGTGCAGGCCACGGCATCGATGGCACCGATGCTCGACGTCTCAGCGGCCCTGCGCGGGCTGGCGGTGGACCTGGCCAAGATCTGCGAGGACCTGCTGCTGATGTCT
>JALZLQ010000003.1 GCA_030858605.1 Chloroflexota bacterium | reverse complement strand
CGCGTGGCGCATCACCAGCCCACCGACCTGTGGCGGACGTGCGTCCTGGACTTCCACAACGGCCGAGCCACGGCCGGCAAGCGGCGCGAGCGGATGGGCCGGCAGGAGTGGATCCGTCTGGGGATGTTGGGCGTCCTACCGCTCTACCGAACGCTGCGCACGTATCGCATCATCCGCGGCAAGGACCATCCAGCCGGGACGCTGGAGAAGGCCATTCCTGTCGTGGCCTGGCTGCACTACTGTCAGGCGGCAGGTGAGCTGGTTGGTTACGCCAGCGGACCCGGCAACAGCCCCGGCGAACTGTATTGAGTTCGACGCCGGGCGCCATAGCGAGCCCGACGCCGCCACTCTCCGTGGCTATCGCCACGAACGAGGGCTGGCCGTACATGCGCACCGTGCTGGACTCGTTCCGGTCCGATGCGCAGCGATTTGGCGTCGAGATCGTGGTGGCCGATGGCTCCAGGGCTCCGGCGCCGCCCGCAGATGCGCTTCCGCCCGGAACGGTCTGGCTGCGCCCGCATTCGAATGACGTCATGCGACTCTTGGCCGAGGCCATGCGCCGTTGCAGCGCGCCCATCGTGGCCACCACGGAGGACCACTGCACGGCCCGGCCGGGCTGGTGCGAGGCCATATTGAGAGCTCACGCGGAGCATCCCGAAGCGGCGGCCATCGGTGGCACCATCGAGAACGGCTCGACGGACCAACTTCTCGACTGGGGCAGCTTCTTCATCACTCAGGGTCCGCACATGGGGCCGCTCGGCCAACGTGAGGTGAGCTTCGTGACGAACGAGGCATGCCTCAGCCAGAAACGCTGGGCGGTCGATCTGCTCGACGACCTGGGCGGAAAGGGCGTGGCCATGATCTTCCACACCCGAGCCCTCCACGACCAGGGTCACACCCTGCGTGTCGACGATCGATTCAGCGTGGACCACTTCCAATCCATCGGCTTGCGCGGCACCACGGGCATCCACTTCCACAACGGCCGCGCCATCGCGGGCATCCGAAGGGAATGGATGGGCAAGGGCGACTGGTTGCGCGTCGCCTTTGCTGGGCTGTTGCCCGCCTACCGGATCGCTCGCCTGCTGCGCGTTTGTCTACCAAAGGGCACTCACCGGCGCGAGTTGCTGGCCAGTCTGCCTTGGGCCATCTGGCTCCAGTACGCGTCCGGAGTGGGACATCTGGTCGGCTACGCCACCGGCTCCGGCGATAGCCCGCGCCACCTGCGCTGACGTGCCGCCCTCAGGCTCGTGAAGCGCCCCGGCGGTGCGGCCATCGTCCACGACTACTTCGTGCAGGATGGCGGCGCGGAGAGATGCGCCGTCGAGCTGGCTGACCTTCTTCCCCAGGCCCTCATCAGCACGACCTTCTTCCACGACGAACGCTTCGGCGAGCGTATCGATCCCCGCCGCGTACGTACCTGGCCACTCCAGCGACTGATCGGCCCCACGGAGCGATTCCGAGCGATGCTGCCGCTATACCCGCTCTGGTTCAGCGCCGTCCACGAGCAGAGCGGCCTGGTCATCAGCTCCACCTCCGGTTTCGCCCATGGCGTTCGGACCCGGCGCGATGCCCTACACGTCGCATACGTACACACGCCCATGCGCTTCGGGTGGGACCTCGACCTCTATCTCGAGGGCTCGAGCTTCTCACCCCCGGCACGACTCGCCGGGCGAGCCCTGCGTCCCTTGCTCCAACGCTGGGACCGAGACGCGGCCGCGCGGCCCGACATCCTGGTGGCCAACTCGCTGACCATCCAGGAGCGCATCGCGCGCCTGTGGGGCCGCTCCGCGGAGATCATCCATCCCCCCGTTGACACGGCTGAGTTCCCGCTCTCCGACCGTGATGACGGCTTCCTCCTGGTCGCTTCGCGGATGCTGGCTTATCGCCGGCTGGACCTGGCCGTCAAGGGGGCCACTGCGCTGCGTCGCGACCTGGTGGTGGTGGGTGATGGGCCGGAACGCCGACGTCTGCGGGCCATGGCCGGACCGACCGTGCGCTTCCTTGGCCACGTGCCACGCTGGCAGCTCCAGGACCTGGTGGCCCGCAGCCACGCCTACATCCTGCCGGGACTGGAGGACTTCGGCATCGCCGCGGTGGAGGCCATGGCGGCGGGCAAGCCGGTCATCGCATTTCGCGGCGGCGGCGCCACCGAAACGGTGCAGGACGGCGTGACCGGCGTGTTCTTCGACCGGCCCGATGCCCGCTCCCTGGCCGAAGCCGTGGAACGGCTCGACAGCACGACATTCGACGGGCCCACCGTGCGTCAGGGCGCCCTTCGATTCGACGTGGCGGTCTTCCGCGCCAAGTGGCGCGCGCTGCTTCAGCGCGAGGGCGTGGACCCGCACCTATACTCCGCGCCGTGACACGGACGGCCCTCATCACGGGCATCACTGGCCAGGACGGCTCGTACCTCGCTGAGCTTCTGCTGGAGAAGGGCTACCGCGTGGTGGGCATGACCCGCCGCTCCAGCTCCAGCGCGCACGAGCGCATCGACCACCTGGCGGACCGCATCGAGCTGGTCCAGGGCGACCTGCTGGACCAGGCCTCGCTGGTGGAAGCCCTCCACACGGCGAAGCCCGACGAGGTCTACAACCTTGGCGCGCAGAGCTTCGTGCCCACATCGTGGAACCAGCCCACCCTGACCGCCGAGTTCACGGCGCTTGGCGTGACGCGG
>JALZLQ010000291.1 GCA_030858605.1 Chloroflexota bacterium | reverse complement strand
TGCCTGGGCATCGAGCCGATCTCGTGGTGGTGCCCGCGGAGATGCTCGACGAAGGGGCCGTGGCCGATGGAGCGCTGGGATCCGGCCGGCCGCTGGCGACGATGCTCGATGGCGAGGTGGTGTATCGCGACCAGGCGTTCGATCCCGGCGGGTGAGGGCCGGGTGTATCAACCCGACCCGGAACCGCATAACGTCCGTCATATGGGCATCTGACGAGATCTCTGGCCTTGGCGTCCGCGCGCCACTTCGTGCGACGAATCGTCTGGACGCCGGAGCCCCGGAGCGATACCCTGCCATCCGGCGAGGGTCGGGTACCGCGCCGGTGACGACGCCGCTCAGAACGGCGCCGGCAGGAGGCAGCGACGGGGTCGTCCATGGAGTATCTCGATTTCGAGCTGGAGATCGGGGAGGGCACCGGGCGTGACTACCCGGTAGAGGTGCTGCACTCCCCAGCCGGAGAGCGGCGCGCCACGATGCGCTTCCCGTTCGACGAACTGGAGCTGGAGAACCATCTCCTTCGCGTGCAGAACGCGCTGCTCCAGACGGGGACGACGCGCCGCCGGATCTCGTCACCCGCTGACCAAGCCGTGCAGGACTTCGGACAAGCTCTCTTCGAGGCGCTCATCACCAACGATATCCGCAGCTGTTTCGAGCTGAGTCGCCATGAGGCGCAGCAGCAGGGCAAGGGTCTGCGGGTGAAGCTGCGACTACGTGATCCGATGCTCGCGGCGCTGCCCTGGGAGTTCCTCTACGACGTCCGACAGGGCGAGTTCATGGCGCTCTCGCGCTATACGCCCATCGTGCGCTACCTGGACTTGCCGCGGGCCATCCAGCCACTGCCGGTCTCCCCGCCGCTGCGCATCCTGGGCATGATCGCCAGCCCAGACGACCTGCCGCCGCTCAACGTGGAGCGCGAGCGGCAGCGCGTGGAGCGCGCGGTAGCGAGCATCCAGGAGAGCGGTCTCGTGGAGCTGACCTGGCTCCAGGGCGGCACTTGGCAGGACCTTCAGCGGGCCATGCGCAAGGGTCCCTGGCACATCTTCCACTTCGTGGGCCACGGCCGATTCGACGTCAACCAGGATGAGGGAGTGGTCGCGCTGGTCGGCGAGCAGGGCGAGACCGACGACCTCACGGCCAGCCAGATCGGCCGGCTGCTGGCTGACCACCCATCGCTGCGCCTGGTGATGCTTAACGCCTGCGAGGGAGCAAGGGGCGGCAAGAAGGACATCTTCTCCGGCACCGCAGCCACGCTCGTCCGGCGTGGCATCCCGGCCGTGGTGGCGATGCAGTACGAGATCACCGACCGAGCGGCCATCGAGTTCGCGCGGACCTTCTACGAGGCAGTCTCCGATGAGATGCCCCTCGATGCGGCGGTCGCAGAGGCGCGCAAGGCGGTCAGCGTCTCGATCTCGAACACCGTCGAATGGGGCACGCCGGTGCTCTACATGCGCTCGCCGGACGGCGTCCTCTTCCGGGTGCAGGACCGGCAGAAGGCGCGCCCGAACGAAACGGCTGTCATCCCGACTCAGAGCACTCCGATGACAGCACCCACTGCGCCGTCCGTCCCTGAGGCTCTGCCAGTCAGCCCGGAACTCGCTGCCTTCGACGCGACCGCCTTCGAGGCCGAGCTGCGCCGGCGCTGGGAGAAGGAGGAGGCGGCTCGTCGCGAAGAGGATCGTCGCGAGGAACAGCAGATCGAGGCAGATCCGGCCAGCGCAGCCATGGCAGTGTCCGAGGCACCGCGCACTCCGGCGGCCGACACCGAGCCCATCACGCGGGATGCCGAAGCTGCGCCGATCGCGCACGTACCCGACGCAGCGCCCGTGGCAGCGGATGCCGCCGAGACAGGCGTTGCGGTGGAAGTTGCGTTGCCGGTCGAGGCACCTCCGCTGTCGCCAGTAGCGACGGCACTGAACGAAGCACCCGTGGCGATCGAGCCGCCATCCTTGTCCACAGGGCCGCTGCCACCCGTCGTCGAACCTCGGCCGGCGCCCGACCCGGGATCCGCGCCCGCAGCGCAGGCCGGCGCCCCATCGGCTGCCGATCCCAGCTCCATGGACTTCACGGTCATGGGCGTCGATGGCGAACTGCTGGTCTCGCGCGACTGGGTCGGGATCCGCCGGCGTCTGCCCCTCCGCCCCGATCCTCGCCGGCCCGATCGCCTGGAGCCGATCCGGAGCCTGGCGGCCGTTCATCTCGTGCCTGCAGGCCCCGTGGGCCAGGGGTTCATCCAACTCTGCTTCAACGGCGAGGATCCCTCCTTGCTGAAGTTCTGGACGGCGGGCAAGAGCCCCACGACGGTCATGTTCGGGCTGGCGCAGCAGGGTCGGTTCGCTTCAGCCAAGCAGTGGCTGGACTACTACATGGCCCTGGCCAGGTCCGACTGAGGCGACGGAAAGCGTGCCGAGCTTCGATGAGTCGGTTCAGGATGCGCTGACTACGATCAGGCTGGTGCCGCGCTGGGAGCTGGCGCCCGGCGAATGGACGTCAGTGGAGGCGGCCTTGACGCAGCTCGAGGCGGCCATCTTGTCGAGGGACGGCCGCGCTCTCGCCCGCGCGTTGGTGCAGTTGGAAGACCACGGCCCCCGGCGCCTGGCAGCCATCCCGTCGAGCAGCCACGCTGGCTTCGAAGAGTCGCCGCCGCCTCCGGTGCTCGAGCTGGTCAACTCCCTTGTCCACCCTGCCGGCGGTTGGGCCGGCAGCGACCGGGAATCATCACCGCCGCCCGCTGATCGCAGCGGGACTTGAGCACGCTCGTCCGTCCGGCGCTACTGATCCACGTCTTTGCGCCCATTGGCGGCACGAACGAGGATCGTGATGCCGCTCAGCGATATCTCTCCGAGTTCTGGCAGGCATGCGCGCAAGTGGGCGCGCATGCCTCGCTCATGGACGGCCTGCCCACGGATCTCCCGCCGCTGCCGGAACGTGATGACCCCGGGTTCAGGCTGCTGGCAGGGCGGAGTCGAGTGGATGCGGACGGCGTCCGACAGGCCTACGCCTATGCCCGGCACGATGTGGTGGGCGTGTCGGTCGCGCTGGCCACGAGCCGGCAGGACGAGCCTTGGGAAAGCTGGGCCACGCTGCTGACGAGTTGGGAGGAAGCCGCAGGCACGGCCGCTGCGCCACCGTCCATCCTGGGCGAGGCACGCGTCTTCCTGGGCCATGTCGAGGCACCAGCCAAGGGACTTGCGTCTCTGGGTGCGACCGTCGAGTCGACCCTCCGGTCGGCGGGTCTCGGAGCGTGGCAACCGGCAGAGGTGACGCCGGAGGGGGCAGCCATCTGGTCGTGGCGCGACCAGGCTGGGCGAAGGGTCGCAGCCGTTCTGACGGTTCCGGAGCGCGAGCAGGACGTCTCACGCTGGCTGTGGTGGCGCGACACTCGAGAGGCGACACCTTTCGGGCTGTACCTCTTGAACGCAGCCAAGCTGGACTACCAGGTCCGCGTGTATCGGGCTCGCCGCGAGCCGCTCTTCGCGGCGTTGCGGACGATGGATGCGGAACTCGACGGAGTCCTGGCGCTTCATGCGCAGGCTGGCCTCTCCGGTCGGACCTCGCTGCCTGGCCTCATGGCGGCACAGCAGCGCTTGATCGAGGCGCAGGCGGCGTCGGCCTCGATGGCCATCGAGCTGACCCACCTGCGAGCCCTCAAGCGCACCGTCGTCATCGCGCGCCGGAACCTTGCTCATCTCTCGCCCGTGGCGGTCAGTTCTCCTGACACGGCACTCGCCACGGGCCGGGCTGGCTCCGAGACATCCGGTTCCCAGGCCGACTCCATGGGCCGGCGCGACCAGGATCTGGCGGCCTGGCTGGAGGAGCAGGTCGAGAACGACATCGGTTACGCCGAAGCGGCGATGGCGCGATCCCGTGAGGCACAGCAATTGACCATGCTGCGACTGCAGCAGGCTGGCACACAGATAGCCCGGGCGCAGAGTCGCGTGACGCTGCTCCAGACGAGTCTCCTTGGTGCCCTTCTGGCCAGCCTTGGTGCGGTCGCCGTGCTGCGCATCACCTTTGAACCGCCCATACCGATGCGTGTGCCGATGCTCCTGAGTCTGGGGGCGCTGCTCCTCGCCGCGCCGGCCCTGGCCACCCACTGGTTCGAGCGGTACAGCGCGGTGGATCACTGGGCGGCCGCGATACTTGGGGCGGCACTCGGCTGGCTCGCCGTGTCGGGGCTGGGCGCCGGCGACTCGCTGCCGATCATGCTTGTCGGCGTTGCGGCCGGGATCGCCATGGCGCGAGCGCTCACCTGGCTGCACGATCGCGCCATCGCGCCACGCACCCAAGGGACCGGGTGAAACCGCGTCAGGGTATGGTCAGTCGGCTGCGGTATCATCCGGCTTCGCGGCGGGCGGCTAGCTCAGCTGGTTAGAGCACTTGCTTGACATGCAAGAGGTCACTGGTTCGAGTCCAGTGTCGCCCACCAACCCATAAGCAACGCGTCGACCGGGACGCGCGATGGCGACCAGAGCCCTCAGAGAGTCCGGCGTCAAGCTGCGAGCCCGGACGGCGATGAACCTTCGTACCACCCGTGAGCGGCCGGCGAACCGGCCCGGGAGCCGCCCGTTAGCGCGGCCCACGAAGAGCGTCGCGCCCGGCACTGACGGGCAACGGCGAAGGCGGGTGGGACCGCGGGAGCTGAGCCTCTCGTCCTGTCAGATGGACGAGGGGTTCTGTGATTCCCAGGAGGCAGCGCCATGAATGACCAGCAGCGATCTCGCGACGCGCAGGCCGAACTCGAGGAGCTCGACTTCGTGGCGCCCGCCAAGGGCTCGGC
>JALZLQ010000295.1 GCA_030858605.1 Chloroflexota bacterium | reverse complement strand
TATCATCGGGCGGGGGTCCGCCGCGGGGTCCGCTAATGAACCTGTCGACGAAGGATCTGCCGACCGGCACCGTCACGTTCCTGTTCAGCGATCGAGAGCTCGACCCGCATCCTTCAGGAGCTGGGCGACGCGTACGCGTCGCTGCTGGAGGCGCACGCCGCCATCATCCGGGCCGAGGTGTCGGCCTGTGCCGGCACAGAGGTCTCCACTGAGGGCGACGCCTTCTTCTGCGAGAGGGACGCTCCATGGAGGTGGACGCAGCGCGTGATCTGGTGCGGGGCACGCCCCTGCCCCCCGACGGGCCTTCGGCCATACCCGTAGAATCGCGCCTGAGATGACCCAGACGATCGAACCTGGGATGGCCCCAAGCACGGTGCCACCGCAGGACGGACCCGCGCCGACCTTCGGTAACTTCATCGGCGGCGAGTGGCGTGACAGCATCACCGGTCGCCAGTTCGTGTCGGTCGATCCGGCCGACACTCGGCAGGTCATCGGGCGCTTCCAGGCCTCGGACGCGGCAGACGTAGCGGAGGCGGTGCGCGCCGCGGAGGTTGCCCTGCCGGCCTGGCGGGCCACGCCGGCGCCCAAGCGCGGCGAGATCCTGTACGCCTTCGGGGCGCTGCTGGCGCGGCACAAGGAGCGCCTCGCGCAGGCCATGACCCGCGAGATGGGCAAGGTCCTGGCGGAGGCTCGCGGCGATGTTCAGGAAGGCATCGACATCGCTTACCTCATGGCCGGGGAGGGCCGGCGGATGTTCGGGGAAACGGTGCCCTCGGAGCTGCCCGACAAGTGGGCCATGAGCATCCGCCAGCCGATCGGCGTGGCTGGCATCATCACGCCCTGGAACTTCCCCATGGCGATCCCCTGCTGGAAGATGATGCCGGCCCTGGTGACGGGCAACACGGTCGTGCTCAAGCCGGCGACGGACACGCCACATTGCGCCGTTCTGCTGGTGAAGCTGATGGAGGAGGCAGGCTTCCCGGCCGGAACCGTCAATCTCGTGACGGGCAGTGGCCCGGAAGTAGGCATGCCTCTGGTGGAGAGCCCGGACGTGCCGGTCATCTCGTTCACAGGCTCCAACCAGACCGGCCGTCGCATCGCGGAGGCCGCAGCGCGCCGCCTCAAGCGGGTATCACTGGAGCTGGGCGGCAAGAACGGCATCGTGGTGATGAGCGACGCCGACCTGGATCTGGCCGTGGACGGCATCCTGTGGTCGGCCTTCGGCACGACGGGGCAGCGCTGCACGGCCTGTTCCCGGGTGATCGTGGCCGAGGAAGTGGCGGATCGCCTGGTCGACGAGCTGGCCGAGCGCGCGGCGGCCCTGCGGCTGGGTGCCGGGTCGGATCCCGCCACGGACGTCGGACCGCTCATCAACGGGGCGGCGCTGGAGCGCGTGGCAGGTTACGCCGACCTCGCGCGCGACGAGGCAAGGATCGTCGTGGGGGGCGCGGCCGCGACCGATCGCCCGGGGCTTGAACACGGCCACTTCTTCGCGCCGACAGTGGTCGACGGGGTGCAGCCGATGGACAGGCTGGGCCAGGAGGAGATCTTCGGGCCGCTGCTCTCGGTCATCCGCGTGGGTGGCTACGAAGAGGCCGTGAAAGCGCTCAACCAGACGCGCTACGGGCTCTCATCGAGCATCTACACGCGGGACACCAACACCTCGTTCCGGGCCATGCGCGACTTCGAGACGGGCATCGTCTATGTCAACGCGGGCACCATCGGGGCGGAGACGCACCTGCCCTTCGGCGGCTGGAAGGGTACTGGCAACGGCCATCGCGAAGCAGGGCACGTGGCCCTGGACACCTACACGGAGTGGAAGTCCATCTACGTCGACTACTCGGGGCGACTTCAGCGCGCACAGATCGACAACCAGTAGACGCGGGGAGGGGAGCGAGATGACAGCGGAAGTCACCAGACCCATCACGTCGGACGAAGCCATCGCCCGCGTCGTGGAGTCAGCCGAGCGGATGGGGGTGGAGCTGGGCGAGGGGGAGGCCGCCGAGTGGATCGCGGCGATGGCCGCAGAGGTCAAGGGCGGCGATGTCGTCCTCGACGTGAACACCGGCGTCTACGGCCACCGCGTGACGATGCTGGACTTCAAGCCGGAGGACCTGGCCCACTTCCGGAAGATCGCGGCCATCGTGGGCTTCGAGGACCGGCCGGGCGTCGCCACTGCGCTGGCCCTCTCGGGATCCGCGGCACAGAGCAAGATCCATGAGTATCCCGCCGACGCCGACTTCTTCGAACGGGTCCACATCGAGGCACCCACGCGGGAAGAGGCCTGCGACATCCTGGCCGACGTCATCCATGAGAAGGCGCTGGCCACGTTCCGCGGTCCGACATACCGACTGTGCGAGGTGACCTTCGGGACCTGGCACGAGAGCGGCACCGTGGGCGGCAACGCCGTGAAGAAGGGCAGCCCCATCCGTTGGGAGCCTGCGGCGGTGCAGGCCGGCCGCATGGAACTGCTGCTCCCGGACGGCGCGACCCGCGAGATGACCTGGCGAGAAGCGGCTCAGGATCCCGGCTGGTGCAAGCTCGACTGGGTCGTGGCGGACGAGGTGCGGGGCCGGCTGGCCAACGCCTCGAACGTGCTCGACCCCACCTGGGAGGACCCCGCGGGCAAGATCATCCCGCTCGACGGGTACCTGGATCCCTACTTCCAGGAGGTCTACCTGGAGGCCGAGTCCATCCCGCTCTTCTCGCGCCTCGTCAAGGAGCTGACCGGAGACGCAGTGGACGGGTACGTCGACCAGTTGGAGCATGAGGTCTGGAAGTACACCGTCAAGGATCCCAACTACGGCAAGGCCGCGCGACGGATGTACAACGTCTTCCGGCTGACCGGTCGCTACCACGAGGCCGCTTACCTGCGCGAGCTGTTCGACGATCAGGTCACCGTGATGTACCAGGTCGCGGCATTGGTGCGCACGCTGGACGAGGCCACCGATGAGGGCTCGCAGTTCGATCCGGAGATGGTCGTTGGCCAGACCGACCAGCTCATCATGTCAGCCATCAAGGCGCTGGAGGGCGAAGCAGAGTCGACCATCGTGGGCCACCTGCTACGACTCCGGGACAGCCTGTCTGACCGGGGAGACCAAGACACGCGTCAGGTCGACATCGAAGGCGTGCGCGCCGCGGCCATGACGGCGGTCAATGACTACTTCCAGCAGCGCATGACCTCCATGCCGGGCATCAAGAGCTATCTGGACGAGATCGCCACGCGCGAGTCCTGAGCGTGGTCCGGCCGGACGCGTTCCCTCACGGCCGACGCCTCACCGCGCAGCGCGCCGAGCAACAGCGCGCCTTCTGACGAGACGCTGAAGAACGTGTAGCCCGCCGCCGCGTACCGATCGATGTCCTCCGGCTTCCAAAGCAGGACGCCGGCTGCCTTGCCGCGCGCCTTCGCCGCCCTGCCGACCTTCTCGATCGCCGCCTGGTAGAAGGCATGGTCGATGTCGCCAGGGATGCCCAGCGCGTGAGACAGATCGGCGGGACCGACGAAGAGGACATCGACACCGTCCAGGGCCGCCAGCTCTTCGGCCGCCTCCACGGCAGCCACGCTCTCGATCTGGACGATGCCCACGATCTCGTCGTTGCGCTCGGCCGGAGCTGAGTGACCCCCCGCGCCCCAGTCGAGCCCGCGCGTGAAGAGCGCCACGCCGCGGATGCCGGCCGGCGGGAACCTCAGCCACGAACAGATCTCGCGAGCTTCGTCCACGGTGTCGATGCGCGGCACCATGATCCCCTCGGCACCGAGGTCCAGGGCCCGACCGACGCGCAGGCGCGTGCCCTGCTCCACTCGCACGAGGGCCGGCGTGCCGGTGCCCGCGATGGCCTGGAGCATGGCCAGCAGCTCGCCGTCTCCACCCGCGCCGTGTTCCAGGTCCACCAGGAGCCAGTCCAGCCCCGCACGCCCGCACACCTCGGCAACGGCCGGCGAGCCGAGATTGAGGAAGGTGCCGATGAGCAACTCCCCCGCGAGGACTCGCTGGCGCAGCGGACGACCGACGGACATGCGGAACCTCCGGGTGTGGGAATGCCGCCGACGCGGTCAAGCGCGGGTGCCGTCGGCGCGGTCAAGCGCGGGTGCGGTTGACGGGAGAGGGCCTGTAGCCCAGAATCGCTGACTCGTGGGCCGCTAGCTCAATGGTAGAGCAGCTGACTCTTAATCAGCTGGTTGAAGGTTCGAGTCCTTCGCGGCTCACCACTTCCATGCTTACACCGCGGCGTTAGCCAGTGGTTCGTGACGTCCATTGCCGCTTTGCGCCAGGAACACGACTCGGAGGCAGCGCTGGCCATCAAGCCTGTGGGCGGCGCGGAACTGATGGATGATGTCGAGGATCCCTGTCACCACATATTGACGGCCGGGCCCGCGGCGGATAGGGTCAGCGGGATGCGTACACGGCGCTGGCCAAGACTGCTGGGCGCCGTACTCCTCTCACTGGCTGTAGG
>JALZLQ010000286.1 GCA_030858605.1 Chloroflexota bacterium | reverse complement strand
CGGGAGGAGGCTGAAGTCCCGTCGGACTCCCGCGTGGAGACGTTCGTGGCGCTCAAGCTCGAAGTGCAGAACTGGCGCTGGGCGGACGTACCTTTCTACCTGCGCACCGGCAAGCGGCTGCCCAAGCGCGCCACGGAGATCGCCATCCACTTCAAGCAGCCACCGCTGATGCTGTTCCGCGATGCCAGCACGAACCCCGAGCCGAACCTGCTGGCAATGCGCATCCAGCCGGATGAGGGCATCCTGCTGCGCTTCGCGGCCAAGGTCCCGGAGCTGGGCCTGGACGTGCGCAGCGTGAACATGGACTTCACTTATGGCACATCGTTCATGAAGGACGCGCCAGAGGCCTACGAGACGCTGCTGCTGGACGCGATGCTGGGCGATGCCTCGCTGTTCACGCGCGCCGACGAGGTCGAGGCGGCCTGGGGCATCGTCTCGCCAATCATCGACCTCTGGCGCGAGTGGGACGAGGCGGAAGCCGCCGGTGACGGTCCTTCCGAGGAGGAGCTGGAGGGCACCCTGGCCGAGGGCATCGGCACGGGCATCTGCTCCTATGAGGCGGGCACCTGGGGGCCGCCCGCCGCCGATCAGCTCATCGAGCGGGACGGCCGGCGCTGGCGACGGCTGTGAGCGTGCCCACGGCCGACCATCCGGGCACGCTGGAGACGACCACCACTCGCTGGCATGCCCGCTCCACCAGCATCAGCGACACGGTCCAGCAACTGGGCCGCATTTGGAGCGGCGCGGCACGGGAGGCGGCGGCGGCTCCACCCAGCGCCACGGAACGAGCCGATACCCACGGCGGAGAGTCGCCCGACGAGGGTCGCGATGTGCGTGTGCGCATGCGTACCAGCGTCCTGACGCTGGTAGTCGTGGCCCAGCGACCGGAGATCGCTGAGAGAGCGATGGCCATCGTCAACGCTCTCTCTTCGCGGCACCCTTCTCGGGCCATCGTGCTGTCGCCGGGTGATCCGGACGGGCCGACCACCTTCGATGCCCACATCTACGCCGCCTGTCATCTCTCATCCATCAGCGGCGCCGAGGTGTGCACGGAGGAGATCCTGGTCAAGACCGGTGGCGAACTGTCACAGCATCTGGCCGTCGTGGTGGCACCTCTGCTCATCCACGATCTGCCTGTCGTGCTCTGGTGGCCGGGCGATCCGCCCTTCGCCAGCCGCCCCTTCAAGGATCTGGCCGAAGCATCGGATGGCCTGCTGGTCGACTCTGGGTCGTTTCGAGATGACGGCGCGGCCGGTCTGCGCGGGATGGCGGCGGCGGCAGACGAGGGCCACTCGGTGCACGACATCGGCTGGATGCGCCTGAGCCTGTGGCGGGAGCTGCTGGCGGGGTTGTTCGACCACCCGCTGCTCATCGGCGAGCTGGAAAGCGCGCGGCATCTGCGCGTTGACTTCGCGCGGCCGGGTACCGCGGTGCGGATCTCCAAGGCGGCGTGCTTCGCGGGCTGGCTGGCAGCGGCATTGGGTTGGCGCGTGGAGAAGCCCCTTCATGTCGATCCCGAGTCGGACCGCCTGATCGGAGCGTTCAAGCACAGCCGGCGGCTCATCCCCGTCGAGTTCCGCCCTGTCCGGGCTGGCCTGGGCCCATCCATGCAGACGGCCGGGTCGCTGGTCCGCGTGGAGCTGGAGCTGGCCCGAGGCAAGGTCGTGACGCGTGCGCGCGTGACGCGACAGGCGGATCACCTCCTGGCCACGGCCGACTGGAACGGGGCACAGGTGACCAGACGTGCCGGCCGGCTGGAGCCCTTCGAAGAGACGCCCTTCCTGGCCGAGTCGCTGGATCGGACGGCCCACGATCCCATCTTCGAGATGGCGCTCGACCGGGCGGTGGCGTTGACGGGATCGATGTGAACGTCGTGGTGCTGCGCGACGCCGACGAAGTGGCGGCGGATGCGGCGGAGCGGCTTACGAGATGGCTGGCGGAGGCCGTGCAGGAACGAGGCGTGGCCCACGTGGCGCTCACCGGCGGCTCGTCCGCGACGGGGCTCTACCTAGAGCTCCGAGGGCTGCCGGCCGATGCGCTCGACTGGTCTCGCGTGCATCTGTGGTGGGGCGACGACCGATACGTGCCGCTGGACCATCCTGATTCCAACGCGGGCACCGCCTACGCGTTGCTGGGTATCGGCGAGGTGGCCGACGCGGGCGTTGCGCTGGAGGGTCGGCTACCTGTCCCGACCGCGAACGTTCACCCTATCCCGGTCGATGAAGCGATCAGGGGCGCGGGTGGCGACGGGCCGGCGCGCGCTGCCCAGCTCTATGAGTCGGCGATCCGGGCGCACCTGCAGGCCGATGAGGACGACCGTCCCATCTTCGACGTGACCCTCCTGGGCATGGGTCCGGACGGGCACATCCTCTCGGTCTTCCCGGGCAGCGAGGCTTTGGAGCCGAACGTGCCGGCGGTGATGCCCATCCCAGCCCCGACCCACGTGGAGCCGCACGTGGCTCGCGTCAGCCTCACGCCGGGTCTCCTCGGGGCGGCGCGCCACGTCTTGGTCATGGTGCCGGGAGCGGCCAAGGCAGACGTCGTCCGCCAGGTGCTTCGTGGCGAGCGCGATCCGCGTCGCTGGCCAGCTCAACTGGCTGTGCTGCGACAGGCCACGTGGCTGCTCGACGCGGGAAGCGCGGCCAAGCTGGGCCAGGAAGGCCAGCCGGGCCAGGAAGGAATCGACAGAGCCGACTGAAGCGGAGGCGGTCGGGGTTCTCTGGGGGTCGGGTGCCCATTGGGGGTCGGGGCCGTTTGCGGCGATCGATTCCAGCCCCGTTGGCATATCGCGGGGTAGGCAGGCTCAAGCTCTGGCGCGCGCCGGATCCCGTCCGCTCAGGGCCGACCTTCGGGCGGCACGACACTCAGGACGAGCGTGAAGGGACGGGACGATCGCGCCGAGACCCGGGCTACTCATGGCTCCGTGACCGTGTCCGCGGTGCTTGGCCCTTCGTAGCCGCCGAAATACCAACCTGGCTGGAGTCTCGTCGCGTAAGGAGCTCAGCGTTCGCGGCGCCAGGCGAGGAGGGCGGAAGGGCGACCCGGCGTCTCGACGTGCCACCACTCCTCCTCGGCGGTGCCGCCACACCGTACGCTGCGCG
>JALZLQ010000270.1 GCA_030858605.1 Chloroflexota bacterium | reverse complement strand
GGGCGAATGCATCGGCGGCCTGCTGCAAGGCGTGCTTGGTGGCCGAGCGGCCCGTGGTCGCGCCCATCAGCAGCACCGGCTTGCCGGCCAGGTGCGAGTCGAAGGGCGGGCGGGATGCCCAGTCGATGGCGTTCTTGGACACGGCTGGCAGGCCCCGGTTGTACTCGGGCGTGACGAGTAAAACGGCATCCGCCTCGCCGATGGCAACCTTGAGACCACGCACCGGCGTGGGGTCACCCTCGGCCTCCAGGTCTCCGTCGTAGAACGGGACGTCCGCCAGCGAGAAGGCCTCGATCTCCACCCCTTCCGGCGCGAGATCCTGGGCGGCGCGCAGGAGCGAGCCGTTGAACGAGCCTCGGCGGAGGCTGCCCAGGAGCGCGACGATGTGGATGGGTGTGGCGTCGCGGCGGCGGTCCCCCGCGTGACCGGCCTGCGTCCCGGACTTGATCGGCAGCTGGGCAGCCGTGGACGGCTGGGCCGTGGGCTGCTCGTCAGCGATGGAAGCCGTGGCTCCAGCCTCAGCCGGGACAGCCAGGATGGTCAGGCTGATCTCGAGCTCCTCGTCCGCGATAAGTCGGTCCGCTCGGCCGCGTGCCTCGATGCGAGCGGAACGCTCCTTTCCGAAGAGATCGACGGCAGTCAGGCGGGCATCGAGGACGATCTCGCGCATCTGGCCGCGGAAGGTCAGCTCGCCATGGACCGCGTAGCGATCGCCGTCAGCCTCGATACGAGTGCTGCGGAAGCGGATCTCCCGGAACTTCTCAGCGGCGAGGAAGGAGTCAGACAGCAGCAGGCCCTTCATCGCGCTCATGGCGGGCTCGACCGACGCCGTCGCAACGACAGCATCGACCGAGGAATCCTCAAGGCGGTCGAGGCGCAGATCCAGGCTTCCAGTGAGATCGGGGAACCGTCCGCGCACGGTCATGCCCATGCGGCGACCCAGGAAACGCAGCTCTGAGCGCGACTGGTCGATGCGCCAGGTCGTGGAGGTGGCGGCTGTCCTGGGCGGTGTGTCTGTCTGAGTAGTCATTGCGAAAGCAATCATTGCATACGCAACTATCTATGTCAAGACCCGCTGGGGAGACCCGCACCGAACGGGCTCCTGGTGTCTCTGACGCCTCAGTCAGGACGGCGGCGCGCCACCACGGGGAAGGTGAGTAGGAGCGCGACCGCGCCGATCCCGGTGGTCAGCGCCGTCTCGGTTGCCTCGAAGGTGCCGTAGTGCTCGAGGGGCACGACCAGCTCGAACTGCGTGACGTTCTCCTTGATCCATTCATCGAGGGCGCGGTCCGTGCAGCTGCACAGTTCCGCGCCTGATTCCCAGTAGTCATACACGATCTGCCCGTCACGAAGGCGATATTCCTGCCGGTACTCTCCCCAATACAGGTGTGGTAAGTCCCCGAAGCCCACCGTGTCACCACCGTAGGGAGCGCCTCTCCACACGGCAAGTTGGCTCCCGACGGCCGTCTGATGAGCCGGGACCCCGGCGAAGAGGAATACGAAGGAGAGGGCAGCGCTGACCGCGAAGGCCGGCAGTGGCCGGCCGATGACTGCTCCGGCCAGCACCGCGAGGCCCAAAGCCATCAGGCCGCGGCCGACCAGCGGCGCCCCTTCCGAGCCGATCTCGGTCAGGCTGGGGATGCGGCCCGGCCCCAGGTAGTTCCAGGGGTGCGCGGCACGAGCCATCTCCGCGACGAGGACGGCACCAACGACAAGACCGATGACCGCCAGAGCAAGGACGGGCAGGAGGCGAGAGAGCAACCACCGCCGGCGGTCGCCCGAGAGCGACCATGCGAGGGTGGCGGTGCGCATCTCTATCTCTCGCCCGACCACAGGCACGCCCAAGAGCAGGCCGACCACGAAAGGCAGCAGGACTGCGATGGGGCTGGCCACGAAGCCGGCCTGCGAAGCGACCGGCCAGAATGCCTCGACCAAGGCCTCGCATCCGGGCGTGCGCTCCGTCACGTCTCCGAACATGTTGCCCCAGTTCTGGATCCAGCAATCGTCGGGCGGGTTGGCCGCGGCCAGATGGGTGTATGCCACTACCGCGCTGATCGCGGTGAGCGCCACCAGGGCGGACGTGATGAGCACCTCGAAGCGGTGCATCCGGAAGGTGAGCAGGGCGGATCGCAGCATCAGGCGGCCCGCTCGTACTCGTCACCGGCGCTGACCGCGGCACCCGGGCGCGAAGCCGAGAGGTAGCCCATCACCAGTTCCTCCAGCGTAGGGGCAGGGAACGCGCCATCCGAAGAGCGCACGAGGGTCACACGCACGCCTCCTGCGCGCCCGAAGGAGGCGATGACTTCCTCAGGAGCATCGGTCGCGGCGTCAGAACCGATCGGCTTCAGGCGATGCCCAGCGAGTGCTGCCTCGATGCCGGACTGGAGCGTCACCCGACCTGCACCCAGCACCACGATCGAATCGCAGGCGGTCTCCACGTCGCTGACGATGTGGGAGGACAGCAGCGCGGTGGCGCCTCGTTCGCGGACCTCGCTCACCAGGACGTTCAGGAAGTCGTTGCGTGCCAGTGGGTCGAGCGACGCCAGCGGCTCATCCAGCAGAAGCACCGGCGCTCGTGTGCCCAGCGCGATGGAAAGCGCCACATGGGCCTGCTGGCCGCCGGACAGCTCACCGGCGCGCTGCGACAGCGGGATGCCCATCTGTTCCAATCGACCGGCCGCCAGTGCCCGGTCGAAGTCGGGGCGCAGGGTCCGCGCCAGGTCGAGGTGGTCGGAGATGCTGAGGCCCCGGTAGAGGCCCGTCGACTGCGAGACATAACCGACGCGCCGGATGGCCTCCTTGCCGTCCTGCTGGGGATCGATGCCCATCACACGCACCACGCCCGAGGTCGGCCGCTCGAAGCCAAGGAACGAGCGGATCAGGGTCGATTTGCCCGCTCCGTTGGGCCCCACCAGTGCCGTGATCGTGCCCGGCACGATCTGGAGGTCGACGTCCCGGAGCGCCCAGGCCCCGCTGCGCCGATATCGCTTGGAAACGGACTCAGCCTCAAGGGCTGGGATGGTCGTTGTCGTGACGGACTGGCTCATGGGTGCCAGTGTGCTGGTCGAGGAGCGACTCGGCGAGTGGGGAAAGCCGGTGTGGCCTGATTCGGTTTTCCGTACGTGTCCAGCCGTAGCTCGCGTGCTAGCGTCACTCTGATGTCGTCGACGACGCGAGACCGCACCCTGCTTGCTTGCGCGGGCGCACTCTTCCTTGCCGGCTTGCTGGCCTGGTGGCTCTTGCCTTCGGGCGGCACACCGGTCGGCCTGGGTATCGGTTCGCTGCTGGCTATCTGGCTCTCAGCCGCCGGGCTGATCGCGGCGGTCTGGCACCTCGACCAGCAGCCAGCCTCGAAGGAGTCGTACGTGGCCCCGCTGGCCCTCGCGGCCACGGCGCCGCTGTCCGCCGTCCCGTTCCTGGCGTGGCCTCATCCTTTGCCGGCCGCAGTGGGCTTGACCGTGGCAGCCGTGGCGTCCCTGCCACTCGGGCTGGCCCTGTCGG
>JALZLQ010000243.1 GCA_030858605.1 Chloroflexota bacterium | reverse complement strand
GTGCCGCGTTCGTCCGCTCGACGGCACTTGCGTCGCGCCACATTCGCGCCGCCACCATCACCGCCAGGCAGAACGTGGCCGTGGCGCCGGCGATGAGCAAGGTGCCCAGTCCATAGAGCTCGCCCGTGGCCGCCGGGTCCAGGTTGACCGCGAACTGGAAGTCGTAGTTCCAGGTCGGCAACAGACCAAGGTAGGCCTGGGCGATGGCGTTGGGCATGGGCAGCCCGCTGATGTTCGGGTACCAGAGGATGAAGAAGAGCGTCGCCGCACCGACCACGCCGATCACCCAACGTCGAGGATCGCGTGCGCGCAACGCGAGATAGGCCGGACCCGACAGCAGGATCAGCGCCAGCAGCGCCAGCTCCTCCGCCTGGAAGGTCAGCGTGGTGAGCGGTGCACCGCGGAAGAGCAGTTGGGCCAGCGCCGCCCCGCCGGCAGCTACAAGAGCGATGGCCGTCATTGCCGCCAGTGGCGAGAGCGCCACCAGACGTCCGCCCACGGATACCTCCAGCGCGCGGCGACCGGGGTCGCGGGCCTGGCGGTGCACGATCCAGGCCATTGCCAAAGCGCCTGCCAGCAGGACGAGCAGGGCCACCAGCACTGAGTCGGCCACCGTCACGGAGCGCGTCAGGGGCCCGCACGCCACCCCATCAGGATGAACCTCGCGCGTTCCCGCCGCGGCGCAGAGCGGCATCCGGAATAGCCACAGCAGCGGAGGCCCAAGGATCGCCAGGGAACCCGCCGATCGCGCCAGCAGGAATGTCCGTGATGAGGCGCCATGCCACAGCTCCGCCAGGAAGTAGGACAGGGCGATGACCGTGAAGGGCAGCGTGGCGAAGACGTGGTACTGGAAGGTCGCCCGGTCGATGCGCGCCCAGGGCAGCCACAGACAGGCGATGGACAGGACGACGAGGGCCAGCGGCAAGCTCCGTCGCGCCCAGGCCTGCCAGGCACAGAACGCCACCGCGGGGATGGACAACCAGAAGATGATCAGGTTGCCCGTGTCGTAGATGACTCCGGTGGTGGAGTTGGCGAAGCCCTGCTGATAGAACCAGACCGGCTTGAGGTCGAAGGGCCAGGCCCAGAACGGTGAAGAGGCCGCATGCGTCGCGCGCAAGTCGTCGTGATACTCGTACATGCTGCCCGTCAGATCCGCCAGGGTCTGGCCCGTGTTGCCCGACGGCCAGCCTACGAACAACTGGTTGGTGATGGGCTCGTTCAGCAGTGCCCATGGCACGTAGCTGGCGATGTAGACCAGGATCGGCAGCACCGCCACCGAGGCCATCGCGAAGAGCCAGGGGATACCGGCGAACCAGCCGGGTCGGAGCCAACCGGCCGGAGCTGGCGAGGGCGCGGGCTCCCTCGGATCCCTCGGTCGCGGGGCCGCCAATGGGCCGATGCCGATGCGGCCGCCCAGCCAAGAGGCGAAATAGGCCGCCGCTCCGAGGAAGAGGATTCCCGCGCCCGCAGCCAGGAGCCGGTTGGGTGTCAGCAGCCCGCCGCCACCGTCCGCCAGCGTGGCTGGTCCGATGACCAGGCCGGCCAGCACGAGCAGGGCACCCACGACGGCCGGTCCGATCACGGCGAAACGCAGTTCGTCCAGGCTGAAGCGCACGGGACGGCGGACCATGGCTACAGCCAGCAGCGTGGTAAGGGTCACCATCAGGATCAGGAACATGAAGTTGAGGCCGGGATCGACCACGCTCTCTGGAGGACGGATCGCCAGGTAGCCGAGCAGTCCCGTCAGGCCGATCATGCCCAGCAGAGCGATGATCCGGCCCAAGGCCGAGCGCAGCAGGATGAGCAGCAGGACCAGGCCGATGGCGTAGACACCGGCCCACTTGGAGGCGAAGGAGAGGCCGAGCAGGAGGCCCACCAGGGGCAACCCCAGTAGCACCGCCAGGCGCCCTTGCCAGATGCCCAGGTAGAGCGGCGCGAAGACGGCCAGCGCGGCCACGATGAAGCCCGTTACGTAGGTGTCGTTCATGGCGATACGGGCGTTGGCGAACAACATTCCCTCGACCATCACCAGGCCCGCCGCAAGGACCCCCACGCTCCGCCTCCGGAAGAGCGTGCGCGCCAGGAAGTACAGGGCCGCCGCCATGAGGGCCCCCATCAAGACGCCTGGCAGGCGCCAGGCGAAGGCGTGTGAACCCACATCGACGCTGGCCATCGACCCGTCCGCGGACAGGGCCAGGAGCGCTTGTCGATCATCCGATGGTCGGTCAGCCTGGACATCCATAAGCATGGCCCTGGGCTCGAAGGGCAGCGGCGCATCGGCGAACACGGCGTTGCCGTGCGGCTCGATGACGTACGCCGTGTGCGCCTCACCGTCCGGGGCCAGCCCAACGGCATGGACCAGGTTCGTGGCGTCGTCGTAGAGCACCTCAGTGACCGGCCCGGGCATGGTCACGGCCGATCCCCGGCGTGGACCGCCATCCTCGATGGGGACCGTCAGGAGCTGTTCACCAGCGGCCGCGTAGAGGGTGGGGTGCTCCAGTCCATCGATGAGGACCATGCCGCTGACCGGATCGTCCAAGGTGACGGTCTCGAGCAGCTCGAGTGTGATCGCGTCAAGGAAGCCGACGCCCGCGGTGCCGGCCACTGCCAGGGCTGGCCCCGACTCGATGCTCACGCCCGGCAGCTCACCGTCGTCGATGGCGGCCTGGAGATCCGTCCT
>JALZLQ010000219.1 GCA_030858605.1 Chloroflexota bacterium | reverse complement strand
GCATGCTGCCATCGGTGCTCAGATCGCCGCGCGACACGGCTTGCCGATGAAGGTCATCAACTCGATCGCCGCCCACCATCAGGAGGTCGAGTACGCCTGCCTGGAGGCGCCCATCGTGCAGATCGCCGACGCCATCAGCGCCAGCCGGCCAGGTGCCCGGGGCGAGTCGATGGACGCTTACGTCAAGCGCTTGGAGGACCTCCAGCAGATCGCCGATTCCTTCCCGGGCGTGGAGAAGTCGTTCGCGGTGCAGGCCGGACGCGAGGTACGCATCCTGGTCAGACCCGAGGAGATCGACGATCTGGCGTCCATGCGCCTGGCACGTGACATCGTGCGCAAGATCGAGGAGTCGCTGACTTATCCGGGCCAGATCAAGGTCACGGTGATCCGCGAGACACGAGCCGTGGAGTACGCTAAGTGACCCGTGGGCGAGCCGCGATGCAAGGTGCGGGCAGGGGAGTCCAGGCCGCAGGAGACTTCCGGTAGTCGTCGACCTCCGTCGCCCCGTCGCCGAAGTACAGGCAGCCGACCGGCTTCCCACGCCTCCGGCCAGCCCCACTCCGGGCACCGTGCGAGTGCTGATGATCGGCGATCTCATCGGCAAGCCCGGGCGCCAGGCCGTCGAACGGACCCTAAGTGACCTGCGCATGGAGCGCTCCATCGACTTCGTCGTCGCCAACGGCGAGAACGTGGCAGGCGGCATGGGGCTGACCGTCTCCACTGCCCAAGCCATGTTCGGCGCCGGCGTGGACGTCATCACCAGCGGCAATCACATCTGGGACAAGCGCGAGATCTACCCGGAGCTGGAGAAGGAGCCGCGCATCCTGCGGCCCATCAACTACGGCGAGCGCGACGTGCCCGGGCATGGCTGGGGACTCTTTCATGCCGCGCAGGGCACGGAGATCGCGGTCATCAACGCGCAGGGCCGGACCTTCATGCAGCCCATCGAGAATCCCTTTTTGGTGCTCGACAAGCTTCTCGACGAAGGCGCCACGGAACTGCCTCCCGTCCGTCTGGTCGACTTCCACTGCGAGCTGACCAGTGAGAAGACCGCCTTCGGGGTGCACCTGGACGGCCGAGTCAGCGCCGTGGTGGGAACCCACACGCACGTTCCCACAGCGGACGAACGGATCATGCCGCGCGGAACGGGATACGTCAGTGACCTGGGCATGACCGGGCCCATCGACTCGGTCATCGGCTTCGCGCCGGCCACCGTCCTGCCGCGATTCCTGACGGGCCTGCCGACCCGCTTCGAGGTCGGCTCCGGGGCGGTCATCTTCAACGCGATCCAGCTCGACATCGACACGACCTCCGGGGCGACCCTGGCGATCCAGCGCATCAGCAAGCTGCTGGACGCTTGACGTCGGTCTTGCCGTGGATGCCGCCGCTCCGGTGACGTCCAGGCGGCCGAACCGGGTCGACCTGCACACGCACAGCCGCCGTTCGGACGGGGTTCTCGAACCGACCGACCTGTACTCGCGGATGACGCGCTACGGAATGAGGGTCGTGGCGCTTTCCGACCACGACACACTGGCCGGGTATCGGGAGCTGCGTGCCGCCGGCCTGGGCGAGCGTCCCTCGCCGGATGGCCCGCAGCTCATCCCGGCCGTGGAGATCAACACGCTGGCCGGCGCTGTATTGGGCCGCCACGGTATGGGCCGCGACGGCGAGGAGCTGCACATCCTGGGCTTCGGCATAGATCCGGACGACGAGATCTTCGAGGCGCGTCTGTCCCGCCAGCGCGAGGGCCGGCGGATCCGCCTGGATGCCACCGTGGAGTGCCTGCGACGCCACGGTGCGCCGATCGACGACCAACTCCCGGGGATCCTGGCCGCCGTCGGGCCCACCGGCCACGACGCGCTGGGGCGGCCACACATCGCCCGCGCCCTGATGTTGGCCGGCCATGCTGATTCGGTGGACGACGCCTTCGCGCGCTGGATCGACCACGGCCGACCTTGCTACGTGCCTCGCGAGGGCCTGGGCCCGCGTGACGCGATCGAAGCCATCCGTGCCGCTGGGGGGCTGCCGGTCCTGGCACACTCACCGGCCGCGCCGGACCGGCCGGAAGTGATCGCGGAACTCATGGAATGGGGTCTGGCCGGTCTGGAGGTCCACTACCGCACGTTCCTCCCGGCCACCGTGGCACGAATGAGAACGTTCGCTGCGGAGCGCGGGCTGCTCGCCACCGGGGGCAGCGACTACCATGGCGACACGATGGACTATGCCGAGGCACAAGCAGAGACATGGGTCCCGGGAGACGCCGCTGAGCGGCTGCTCGAGGCGATCTCCTCGATCCCCGCCGGGGCTCGCTGAGGATGCGGCAGCTGCCCGTCCTTGACCTGCTCCCTGTGCCGGGCACCGCGCCGGCTCCTGACCCGGTGCGGCCCCCGTGGGGAGCGCTCGTCCCTGACGCCCAGATCGCCGAGTTCGTCACGGAAGACACGGTCCTGCCGCGCTTCCACGTCTGGACCCTGGGATGCCAGATGAATCGCTCCGACTCGGAGGAGATGGCCGGCGCGCTTCTCGCCGCAGGGTGCTCCGAGGCGGACGGCATGGATGGCGCGGACCTGATCGTCATCAACAGTTGCGCCATCCGAGAGGCTGCGGAGCAGAAGATCATCGGGCGGATGGGGGTGTTGGCACGGCTGAAGGCCGCCAATCCTGCGCTGCGCATCGTCCTGACGGGCTGCTCCGTTCGAGCCGACGAGACCGTTGATCTTCGCCACCGCTATCCCCAGGTGGATCTGTTCCTCCGCCCGGACGAGGAGCCCGA
>JALZLQ010000210.1 GCA_030858605.1 Chloroflexota bacterium | reverse complement strand
GGTTGGTAGTCAGGGCGCGTCTGCGCCTCCTGCTCACGATCCTCGTTGAACTCTTCGATGACGATCTCCACGAAGCTGTCGTACGTGCCGGACTCCTCGCCCGGAGCCGTGATGGTCAGGGGAGCGTCCGGAAGGGTGCTCGTGGAACCCAGCTCTGTGGCGATGGCCTGTGCGTCCATCCAGTTGTCGAAGCCGGTCGACTCGGGGCCGACCAGCGCGTAGATGTCGGCGAAGGTGACGCACTCGACGGCTTCGTTGGCCGCCGAGGTGATGACGGAGAGGCCGTCGATGGCGCCCTTCAGCTCGACGTACTCCACGCCGGCATCGGCGCAGGCCGCCGCTTCCTCCTCTTTGATGGCGCGAGAGGCGTCGCTGATGTCCGTCTCGCCGGCGCAGAAGAGCGCGAAGCCGTCGCCGGTGCCGGGACCGTCGACACTGATGGCGACGTTCGGAAACTCCTCGTTGAAGAGCTCCTTGACCCGCGTCGAGATGGGCTCGACGGTCGAGGAGCCGGAGATCACGATGGTTCCGGAGAGGTCTCCGCCAGCGGACGGCTCGTCGCTGGGCTCGGCGCCCATGCTCGGCTCATCAGTGGTGGCCGGTTGACTGGCTGCCTGGCTGGGGGCCGCCTGACTGGGCACGGGTGTGGTGGCGGTGCCGCCACAGGCCGCGACGACGAAGGCGCTCACGAGCGCGATCGAGATGAGGCGCTTGTCTATGGTCACGCTATGGGTTCTCCTCTATGGGTCGCCAGTTCCTCGCAGGCGACATTGGGATGCCTGGGTCCGGCACGAGCGTCACGCTGGGGCGTGAACGGGCCGTTGCCGCCGTGTTAACCCTCGGTTAATAGGCAGGCTCACAGCGCCTGCCTGGCAACGACGGCCGCCTTCGTTGATGGGCTGTTAACTCGCCACTCACGAGCAGCGCATGCGCCGGTCGCAGGGTGGTGGCATGACGCTCTTCGAGATCCATGGCCATCGCGGCGTGCCGTCGCTGATGCCCGAGAACACGCTGGAGGGATTCGAGCTGGCCATCGCCATGGGTGCGACGGCGCTGGAGCTGGACGTGACCCTTTCCGCCGACGGGGTGGTCATCGTGTCGCACGAGCCGATCGCCGATCCGAACCTCTACCGGCACCGTCGCGAAGCGCGCGCACCTGTTGCCGGTCGCGGTGGCCACGTCCTGGGCAGGCCGTGGTCGAAGCTGAGCATGGAGCAGGTCGCGACGCTTGATGCTGGCGCCCCTGGCTGGCTGGGGCCGGGAACCGATCCGTTCAGGAAGACACGTCGCGCGGTCGATGGCGCGCGGGTGCCGACGCTCGATGCCGTGTTTTACCTGGCCCGCCGCCTGGGCGCGGGGCACCTCCGCTTCGAGATCGAGGTCAAGCGCGATCCCACCAGCGGTCATCCCATCCCCGGGCCATTCGCGTTGGCGCGAGGCATCGCCACGGTGGTGCGGCTGCACCGCATGACTTCCCGGTCGCGGCTGCGGTCCTTCGACTGGAGCGTCCTGGTGGCGGCGCGGCGGGTCGCCCCGGAGCTGGCCATCGTGGCGCTCATCCGCGGCGATACCGCCAGCCGCGGCTCAGCCTGGCTGTCGTCGGTGACGGTCGGACGCGGGCGCTGGGCCCACTCGGTGACAGCCGCCGCTCGCGGGATCGGCGCCGTGGCCGTGGCTCCTGAGCACTCCATGGTCGATGCGGAGCTCATGGCCGGATCGACGCGGGCCGGTCTGGCGGTCCTGCCGTGGACGGTCAACAGCCCGGAACGAGCCGGTGAGCTGATGGCGCTCGGTGTGAGTGGCCTGACCACGGACCGGCCGGGCGTGCTGCGCGACCTGATCGCGATGCTGGCGGAGGCGCCTCAGCGGTCGCTCGGATCCAGTCGGTAACCGACGCCGCGCACGGTCATGAGCAGCCGGGGATGCTCAGGGTCCTCCTCGAGCTTCTCGCGCAGCCAGCGCACGTGCACATCGACGGTGCGGTCATCGCCGTCCCGGTCGCTGCCCCACACGCGGTCCAGCAACTGGCGCCGGGTGAACGTCCGGCCGGGGTGGCGCGCCAGGAAGTCGAGCAAGCCGAATTCCTTGGGACGCAGATGCAACGGCCGGCCGTCCCGATGCAGTTCGCGCGAGTCAAGATCGAGCTCGAGGCCATCGACGATCCGCAGCCGGTGACCGTTGCGAGGCTCGCGCGTCTGTTCCGCCAGAAGCGCCAGGCGACCGCGCAGCTCGTCGGCGTCAACGTCGATGGGCAGCGCCGCATCAAAACCGGCGCGGAGGGCCGCCAGTCGTTGGGTGACCCCGTCCTGACCGTTGAGCAGCACGACCCGCAGGCGTGATCGCCGGCGCCGCTCGGAAGCCACCAGATCCAGCTCGGCCGCGGACCCCGGTGGCACACAGACGATGGCCATGGACGGGCGGTCAGAGAGCAGCGTCGCTCGGAAGACACCAGGTTCCCGCGTGATGCTCAGCCGTACGCCAAGCCCGGCCGGTTCGAGTCTCGTTAGGTCTAGCCCGTCAGCCAGCGCCAGCCAGTCCGAGCGTGTGACGTGATCGACGGGTCGAGGTGTGGCCACGGAACCAAAGGTCGCGGCCCGCGGTGAACGGGCCGTTGTCCGCCGGTTAACGCTGCGTTAAGGGGCTTGGCGTCGCGTCAGGTTCGGGCTCCACGTGTCCGCCTCGGACGGTGGCGCCGATGATGATGCCTGCCGCGATCAGCACCAGGTTCTTGATGATGTACTGGCCCTCCAGCGTGGGCGCATAGGGAAACCGCGTGAACGTCTCGTCCGGGAAGAGCAGCAGCGGCGTGAAGGTCCCCAACATCTGGAGGAACAGCAGCAGTAGGGTGAGTCGCAGGAACACACCCAGCATGAGCCCGAGCCCGATGGCGCATTCCCACACGGCCAGCACCAGGACGGCAACGTCTCCGGGCACGATGCCCAGGGTCAGCGCGCTGATGGTCCGTGAGGCGAGCTGATCGGCGGGGCTGAGGCCAGGGAAGAACTTGAGCGCCCCGAACCACAGGAAGACGATGCCCAGCGAGACGCGCAGGAAGGGCACTCCGAAGCGGGCCATGGTCTGGGTGACCTGCCGATCGAGTCGATCGAACCAGTTGGGCGCGGGCCGCGTGGTCATGGAGACGCGCGATCGCTGCCCGTCAAAGGGCGCTGATGGCCAGTGCCAGGCGTCGCCGGAAGGTCGGTCCTACGACGCGCCGCCAGACGACAGGAAAGCTCCGACGCAGGCGCGGCATCTCCGCCTCGCGAGAGAGGAGGTAAGCGCCCGCCGCTTCCCTGGCGGCCGGGGCTAGCCCAGAGGCTCCACTCATCAGCGACGTGCGCGTGGCGGTGGCGGCCACGTCGGCGTCGTTGAGCAGCCCCAGGTGGTCCTGCATCCGCGTGACCACCGCCAGCAGCTCGCCGGTCGGTCCGGGCGGCAGTACCTCCCGGAAGGATTCGAGCGTGTAGCGCAGCCGCTTGCCGTCTATGCGCAGCGCATGGAGGGCCGGCACGTCCGCCCAGCGCAGTCCCGAGTCGTGCGCACGGACCTGCTCGTAGGCCTGCCAGATGCGTCCCGCCGCGGTGTCCCGCACGCGCTGAGGACGTGAGGCGTCGTCGTCTGCGGCGTCTGCGCCGGGCGTGGCCACGAAGTCCAGGTAGTCGTCCACGAAACGACCGTAGGCCTTGGAGTCCAGCAGGCCCAGCAGCTCCTCTCGCGCCTGCTCGCGTCGGGTGCGCCACGCATCCGCGAGCGGCTCCAGGTCTGCCGCGCCCTCGGGCTCCAGTGTCTTCGTGTAGCGGGCCAGATCCTGCAGCTGGACGTCCATGTCGCGCACTCCGCCCAAGGCGGTGGCCACCGTTCGAAGCTCCTTGACGTAGCGCTTCTGAGCCTTGGGACGATATGCCCCGTCGAAGACGCGCCAGGCCGCGCGCATCCGGCGCGTGGCGACGCGCATCTTGTGCACGTGCTCCGGATCTTCGCCGGACCGGGCACCATCCTCCGCGGCGAGCATCCGTGCCAGATGGAGGCCCAAGACCTTGCGACCCGCCTCGGACAGGGCGTCGTCGATCCTGACGCCAGCCTGCTTGGGCACAGCCGGTCGTGTCCGAGTGGGGAGGGCTGCGGCGGCCGCGGCGGCCAGGTCGGCGGCCACCATCTCGTTGGCGATGCGCTCCTTGGACCTTGGCTCGGCGCTGATCAGACCGGTCGATTCGAGGGGACCCACCAGTCGGGTGAGAAAGCCGTCCGAACCCGGGGTGGCCTCCACCTCGAGCGTCGTGAACTGGCCCAAGGGACGGCCGCGCCGCCGCACTTCGGACACATCCAGGCTCAGCGTGGCGCGACCGTCCCCGGACACGAGTTCACGCTCCAGGCGGTGCTGCACAAGGGTGAAGCGGGTCCGCAGGCGCTCGCCACCGCTCAGGCTCTCCACCCGCTGCCGCGCGTCGCTCTCGGGCCAGGTGGCTGGGTCCAGGCGCGCCGACGCGGGCGCCTCCAGCTCCATCCGCCGATGCAGTGCTTGTGGCTCGCCCTCCTGCCCGCCCTGTGCCATCGACTTCACGGTCACCAGCCGCGCGCCATCGACGCGCCGCAGCCGGACGCCAAGGCCGGCCGCCTCCAGAGATCCGGCGGCCGTATCCACGTAGCGATCCTCGATCTCGACGCTGCGCCAATCCTCGTCGTCGAAGCTCGCCACATCGGCCAGCAGCCCAGACTCCAGG
>JALZLQ010000202.1 GCA_030858605.1 Chloroflexota bacterium | reverse complement strand
AGTCGTGGCTGGCGGTGCGTGCCGGCCCCGGCGGCACTTCAGGGAGCTAGCGCTGCCCGGGAGCTGGCGCGGGGGGCCTTGCGACGCAGGCACCGGACTTCCCCTCAGATGCGCGCCACGCGGACGTTGTGTCGGAGCCTGGCCTCGACTCCCGCCTGGGTGGCAGGCGAAATAGCCGTCTGCGGCTGATTCGCGTCCGTCAGAGCCGTGATCACATTCGGCGACGGCGATTCCCTCGTTAGTGCTCACCAGGTGGACATCTGACGGGAACGCACGCCGACTTGCGGCTAGGACTCCCGAGCACGTGGCGCGGCACCACCAGCGCCGCCCTCGAAGCGGCCATCCACTTCGCCGTCAGCGGCACCGCCAGCTCCGACCTGATCGACCGCCGCACCTGTACCCGCACCCGCAGCCTCGCTCTCCTTCTCGAGCGCCGCGTCGATAAGGCTCTTGCGCCACCCCGGTTCTCGCTCGCCGGTGCGCATGTCCTCCAGGACGGCCCGCTTGATCCTTCGACGCTTCTCTGACTTTTCGATGTGGCGCGCGATGATCTCCTCCGGTGCCCCGTCGGCCACGATCTTGCCTTTCTCGAGGAGGATGGCGCGGCTGCAGAAGTCCGTGATCCAGCTCATGTCGTGGCTGACCAGGACGACGGCCTTGGCCGCGCTGACGACCTCCCGGATGCGCTGCTGGCTCTTCTCGCGGAATGCCTCGTCGCCGGTCTGCAGCACCTCGTCCAGCAGCAGGATGTCCGGGTCGACCGCGGTCGCGATGGAAAAGCCCAGCTTGGCGCGCATCCCGGAGGAGTAGGTTCGGAGCGGCGCGTCGATGAACGCCCCGATATCGGTGAATGCGACGATGCCCTCCTCGCGCTCCTCCATGAGCCGATGGTCGATGCCCAGCAACGCGCCAGCCAGTTGGATGTTGCCCCGGCCCGAGAGCTCCTGATCGAAGCCAGCTTGAAGGTGCAGCAGCGTGGAGACATGGCCGTGGACCTCGACCACGCCCTCCGACGGTTGGATGATGCCGGCCAGGACCTGGAGGAGCGTGCTCTTGCCGGCGCCATTGGGCCCGATGACGCCGAGGGATTCGCCCGGGTCGACCCGGAACGAGAGGTCGCGCAGTGCCCAGAACGAGCGCTCCCCGCGCTCAGGCTGGAGCAATCGGGCAAATGAGCGGCGAACACTCGTCTTCTTGGTGAAGCGGAGGCTGTAGCGCACGCCCACGTCGCGTGCCTCGATGGCGTAGTCGGACACCCTTAGAGCACCTTGGCGAAGGCAGGCTCGAGCCGCTTGAAGATGACCGTGCCCAACAGCACCATTCCCAGCGAGAGCAGGAGGAGCAGCCCGAGCGGCGCTAGTTCGGGCGGTTGGCCGGGCGTGAAGCCCGTGCCCGCCAGGTCGACGCGTCCATAGACCACATCGCGATACGCCGTGAGCAGGATGGCGAAGGGGTTGTAACGCAGCACCGCGACGCCGGCCTCGCCCAACGCCGCCTCTATGGCCCCGAAGCGGCCCACCGTCGAGTCGAAGGACCAGAGCGTCGGCGACAGGAAGAACCAGAGGCGGATGAGGTGGCCCATCAGGATGCCCACGTCGCGGTAGAACACGTTCACGGCTGAGACGATCAGCGCCAGGCCGAGCGTGAAAACGAACTGCACCACGGCGATGACCGGCAGCCACAGCACGTTGATCGTGGCATGGGCCGGAAAGGCCAGGACGAGGACGATAGTCAGCAGCAGCACGCCGAAGGCGAAGTTCAGGACCTCCGCCACCAGCGCCGAGATGGGCAGCACGATCTTGGGGAACTGCACCTGCTTGATGAGCCGTTCCTGACGCACCACCGCGCTCACCGAGCCGCTGACGCTGCTGGCGAACCACTTCCAGGGCAGGATCGCGGCGAAGAGGAAGAGCGGGAAGTCCGGCGTCGAGCGCTGGAAGATGACCGTCAGCAGGATCAGGTACGCGCCCATCTGGATGACCGGGTCAAGGACCCACCAGACATTACCCAGGATCGTGTCGGCACCTTTGCGCTTGATGTCCGCGTCCATGAGGTGACGGATCAGGCGACGGCGCCGTACGATCTCGCCGACCGCTTCGCGGATCAGTCCCAGCGGCCCCGGGCGCAGGGCGCTGCTGCGGAACGAGGACGGCGCCTCGGTGGCGGTCTGCATGGGCGGCGCCACGGTAGCATGCCCGCGATGTCACAGCCTCAGTCGGTGGCCGCCCAGCCCCTGTCCATCTTCATCGTCGGCTTGCCGCGCTCGGGCACGACGCTCATGGCCTCCATCCTGTCAGCGCACCCAGCCATCGACTGCGGACCGGAGACCTTCTTCTTCGCCCGCCTGCCGCCCGACCCCAGCAGCCTTGTCGACCCGGCCGGTTGGCCAGCGCGAGCCGTGGACTACGTCTGCGGCCTGCGCCTGCGTGACGTAGCCGTCCATGAGCTGTACGGGCAGACGCGCGAGGAGATAAGGGTCTTCCTGGCCGCTCGCT
>JALZLQ010000279.1 GCA_030858605.1 Chloroflexota bacterium | reverse complement strand
GCGGATCCGTCCCGGCTGCTCCACGACGAACAAGCGTCCGTCGCCGGCATGCGTCACGTAGAGCGGCTCGGAGAGGTTGCTCACCAGACTAGTCACGCCCGGTTGACCCTGAGGTCCGACGCCGGATGTACGACCCCCCACGGCCTCTACAGCAGCGGATGGTCCGGCACTGGCCAGCAACACGCTCACGAGTGCTCCCACGGCAAGCGCGCGGAGTGGCGCCCATCCGGCGCGGGTGAGTACGGACGACCTCAATGGCATCGTGGCCCCCTTGGTGATCGGTATTACACGGCTTGACCACGATACTCGACGCGGCAGGGCCTGGTCTACCCGCCGTTCGTTCGGTACATCCGGCGGGCCTGAGGAGCCTCCGACGGCGTACCCTTCCGCCGATGAGCATCCCTGAGCTGAGACCTGGTCCGCCGTGGGTGATGGAGGACATGATCGCTCTCCAGCCCAGCCTCGTCGGGCCGATCTCAGCCGACCGCGAAGCGGCCGCGGACATCGCGGAGAGCGCCGCAGCCACGTTCGCATCCGGAGCACCCATCGTGGTCACTGGCTGTGGCACGAGCGAGCATGCCGCTATGGCGGTGGCGGCCCTGCTGCGCGACGTGATGCCCGGGCCACTCGTCGTGGCGCGGGAGGCATTCGAGGCGTCACTCGAGCCACAGTCGGGTGGCCTTTGTCTGGCCATCTCGCACGAGGGCGAAACGGCAGCCACGATCGCGGCTCTGGCATCGGCGCGCGCCCGGGGAGCGGTGACCGCGGTCATCACGGCGGTCGAGGACTCCCCCGTGACCGCCACGGCCGATCACACATTCGTCACCCCGGAGCTTGACCGATCGTGGTGCCACACGGTGGGTTATCTGTCGCCGATCCTGGCCGGCGGCGCCATCGCCGCGGCCTTCTCCGGCCAAGGCCTGCCCGCGGATGCGCTCTCCGGACGGATCGCCAGGATCCTCGATCTGCGCAGTGAGGCGATGCGCATCGGACAGCGGCTGGCAGCGGTTGATCGTTTCGTGGCGGTGGGCAGCGGCCTGGATCTCATCGCCGCGCGCGAACTCGCACTCAAGATCGAAGAAAGCGCCAGGTCCCCGGCCGTAGGGCGGGCACTGGAGACCCAGCTCCACGGCCACCTGGTCTCGGCGGACGCGGGCTGTGGTCTCATCGTCATCGTCACCGATCCCGCCGCGCGTGACAGCCGTCAGGCGCGTGCGGAGCAGCTCCTGCGCGCCGCCCGTCGACTGGCCATGCCCGCCGCGGCCATCGTGACGGAAGATGTAGCGGCTTCGTGGCCGGGCGACCTCACTTCGGCCGGGCTGCTGCTGGTGCCCGAGGGAACCGGTACGCCTGGCCTCTCCGCCCTTCTGGCATCGCTGGTCCAGGCAGCCATCGCGGTGCAACTGATGACGCTCGGGTTGGTCCATGCCGCCGGCACCAACCCGGACCGCATCCGGCGTGAGGATCCGGCCTACGCGGAGGCTGCCGCGATGGCCGAGGGGCCGGCGCCGAAGCCCTGACGGCTGGAGCGGGCCGTCCCGCTCACGGATCAAGGGAGGATCAGAAGGGAGGCCAGGGGATCGCCGGCCGGTGTGGATCGGGCATGGGCATGCGCCGTTCGGTCAGAAGTCGGTCGACACGCCGCTCCGTGGCGGCGACCTCTGATACGTGCAGGAGGTCGGCCAGGCGCCGGCCCAGGTCGCCGTCCATGGAACGTCGCAGGCTCGCCAGGCAGAACAGCTCCTCTTCGGTGAGCGGCTCTCCACGCCAGCCCCAGAGCACCGTACGCAACTTTGGCTCGACCGCGAAGCAGACGCCGTGGTCGCAGCCGTGCAGATGCCCTTCGTCGGTCGGCAGGACGTGGCCGCCCTTGCGGTCGGCGTTGTTTACGATGGCATCGAAGAGGGCCATGCGGCGCAGTCGCGGGTCGCGGGTGAGGATCAATTCGACGATGTTCGCCGCCTCGTCGACCTCTATCCAGGCCTGGACCATGCCCGGTCCGAGCGGGCCGTCGCGCAGCACCGTCGGCGGGACGATGCGCCAGCCGGTCTCCTGCGAGACCTCGTACGCGGCCACTTCGCGGTTGGCCAGCGTGCCGATGGGGAAGTCGTCAAGGGGCCGTTCCCCGCGAATGGGCTTGTAGACACAGTTCGCCGGTCCGGCGTCTGCGGTGGTCGTGCCGACCGCGGCGGTCGTGTCGGCCGGGCGGAGCTCGCAGAAGAGGGTCACGTTGGACGCCTCCGTGAGGCGGCCCACGATCTCAAGCGTGCCGCTGCGCAGCAGGCTCAGAGGCCCGTCCGCGGCAGCGTCTAGTTCAGGTAGCCGTTGCGGCGAGCGCACAAGTGGCCCTGCGGGTCCAGCGGTTGGCCGCAGAAGGGACAGGGAGGTCGACCGCCGGCCACCACCCGGTTGGCCCGTTCGGCGAAACCTCTGGCGGCCGCCACCGACAGGTGCACGCGCAGCAGATCCGGGCCGTCAGGATCGTCGTCGTCGATGTCCGTTCCCTCGTCCTCCTCGCCGGTCTGCTCACGGGCCTCGATCATGAGCATGGCCTCGTCGGAGTCCCAGGCCAGGGCGATGGTGCCCACCCGGAACTCC
>JALZLQ010000169.1 GCA_030858605.1 Chloroflexota bacterium | reverse complement strand
GGCGCCAGCCTCGTCGATGCCCAGCCAGACGAGGCCCTTGGCCCCGAATCGCTTGGCGAACTCGGTCAGCTCGTCCAGCTCCCGGCGCGTGGCGCCGGCCATTCCCGGTGCGGCGAAGCCGAAGATCCGTCCCCCGGCGGCCAGCACCTCGTCGAACACCGCGAAGCCAGCGCCCTTGGCCGCCTCGGCCAGGTCGTGCAGCTCAAGGCCATAGCGCAGGTCGGGCTTGTCCGTGCCGAAGCGGTCGATCGCCTGGCGGTAGGTGAGCACCGGGAAGGGATCACGCTGAAGCGGCCGGTCAGGCACCACGGCGCTGCTCACGTCGATGACCATGCGCTCCACCCAGGCCATCACGTCGGCCTCCGAGACGAAGCTCATCTCCAGGTCGAGCTGAGTGAACTCGGGCTGGCGGTCGCCGCGCAGGTCCTCGTCGCGCATGCAGCGAGCGATCTGGAAGTAGCGGTCGAAGCCGCTCACCATGAGCAGTTGCTTCATCTGCTGGGGGCTCTGCGGCAGGGCATAGACGCTGCCCGGCTGCATCCGCGAGGGCACTATGAAGTCACGCGCGCCTTCCGGAGTGGACTTGATGAGCAGGGGCGTCTCGATCTCCACGAAGTCGGCTTCGTGATGCGCTTCACGGATGGCTTGCACCAGCCGGCCTCGCGTCAGGATCCGGCCTTGGAGCGCCTCGCGACGAAGGTCCAGGTAGCGGTACTTGAGCCGGACCGCCTCGTCGATGTCGGCATCGGGCTCGTTGATGGGGAACGGCGTGGTGCGCGCCGGAGACAGGATCGCCACCTCTCGCGCCCGAAGCTCGATCTGACCCGTGGCCAGCTTGGGATTCTCCGTACCCGCCAGGCGAAGCGCGAGGCTGCCACTGACACGGATCGTGAATTCGGAGCGGACCGTGGAGGCGATGCCGTGCGCCTGTGGCGACTCGGCGGCGTCGATCACCACCTGGGTGATGCCGTACCGGTCGCGCAGATCCAGGAAGATGAGCTGGCCCAGGTCCCGACGGCGATGCACCCAACCAGCCAGGGACAAGTCACGCCCGGCGTGCTCATGGCGCGCGTCACCGCAGGTCAGGTCACGAAAGGAGGTTTGCATGAGCCCGCGCATGGTAGCCGAGTGACCGGACCCAGCGCCTCCGAGCTGTCCTTCAGTCCGGACCATGGCGATGCTGTGCCTCGCCTCGCTCGAGCTCCCGCGCCAGATCAGCCACGTTGACCGGGCGTTGTGTGCCGGCCTCCAGATCCTTGACCTGCACCAGACCGTTGGCCATCTCGTCCCCACAGATCACGGCGAAGTGCGCACCCTCGCGTGCGGCGCCCTCCAACTGTCGTGAAAGCTTGCGCTGCGCAAGGTCGGCGCGCACGGCCAGCCCTGCCGCGCGCAGATCCGTGGCCACGCGCAGACGGGTCAAGGTATCGGCGGGGTCCGCGCTCACGACCACCACCGCCACGCGCGGAGGTGGCGGAGGCTCGACGCCCTGGGCAGCCAGAGCCAGGACCACGCGGTCGAGCCCCAGCCCGAAGCCGATGCCGGGCGTCGGCCGGCCGCCCAGGAGTTCGACCAGCCCGTCGTAACGGCCTCCACCCCCCAGCGCCTGCTGCGAGCCTTCGATGACCGGCGGGAAGAACTCGAAGGCGGTCCGGGTGTAGTAGTCGAGGCCGCGCACCAGCCGCGGCTCGAGCTCGTACTCGACCCCGACCGCGTCCAGGTGCGCGCGCACGCCTAAGAAATGCTCCTCGCAGGCCAGGCAGAGGTGCTCCGTGATGGTGGGCGCGTCCGCGATGAACGGCTGCATGGCCGGATCCTTGGAGTCGAGCAGGCGCAACGGGTTGGTTGCCAGGCGAGCACGCTCCAGGGCTGGCAGGCTCTCGGTGTGCTCGGCGAAATACGCCCGCAGTCGTTCCCCGTAGGCCGGCCGGCAGACGCCGTCGCCGATGGAGTTGAGCCGCACTATCACACCTCGCAGGCCGGCATCGCGAAAGAAGCGTGCCGCCAGCTCCACGATCTCCGCATCGATGCCCGGCCCGGCATCGCCGATGGCCTCCACGTCGAACTGCCAGAACTGGCGATACCTTCCCGCCTGCGGACGGTCGTAGCGGAACATGGGTCCCGTGAGGGTCAGGCGGACGGGCTGCGGCCGGTTCTGCATGCCGTGCTGGACGTAGGCACGCACGATGCCCGCCGTCGGCTCGGGGCGGAGCGCCCATCGCTCACGTTCTGCGTCGCCGCGACCGGCCTGGACGCGGAACAGCTCCTTCTCCACGACGTCCGTGGTCGACCCGACGCCTCTTTCGAACAGATCGCTCTGCTCGAAGAGCGGCGTCTCGATGGGCTGATAGCCGTAGCGCGTGGCCAGATCCAGCGCGATCCGCTCCAGTCGGGCGAAGGCGGCGCGCTCGGCTGGCAACAGGTCACGGGTGCCCCGTGGGGCTTGGGGTCGCGGCACGTCGGGAGTCTAGCGGGCAGATGATCGGCTCTCGCCCAGGGACCGGGGCGAGGGGACAGCGCGTCCATCTCGACCGCCGCGGCGAGACACGGCATCATCGCGGCATGGACACGCCGGGTCATTGCCTGCACATCTGGCCATGGATCAAGCGCCCCGCCCAGCGCTTCCTGCTCCCGAACTGGGAGGCCATCACCATCGGTCGCCACATCATCTCGTGGAGGATCCTGAGCGCTGCGGATCTCGCACACGAGCGCAAGCACGTCGAGCAATGGCAACAGCACGGTTTGCGATTCATCGTGCTCTACCTGGGCGCGGGGCGGGCGGCGGCGCGCGCGGGGGGCCACCGCTACCGTGACAATCCCTTCGAGATAGAGGCGCGCGCGGCCGAAAAAGCGATCCGGCTGCCACGGGGGGCACACCCGCCCACGACCAGGACGGCGCCTGACCGCTCAAGCGACCCATTCGCCACTAGCGAAGCGTGCCGCGAAAGCGACCGCCAGGACGGCCGAGAGCAGCAGCCAAGCCCAGTGGAACCAGCGGCGCTCCCCGTAAACCGCCAGCATGATGACAAGGGGAAATAGCGCCAGCGCGTGCCGTGGAGTCGAGATCCAGACTCTTGTGGAGAGCGTGAAGAGCAGGCCCACTGTGGCGAATGCGGCGTAACTCGCCGGCAATCGCCGCCACGCCAGCACGGCAAGCATCGACATGGCCAGCACGAAGGCCAGGTCGACGATGCTGTGATACCACCCGAAGAGTAGCAACGGCTGCCGCGTGAACTCGAGCAGGACCTCCCACGGCCAGGCGAACCCTCTGCCCCACGTTTGATTGGCTCTGAGGTACAGCCATGGGTCTCCCAACTGCCACCACAGGTAGCCGAAGAAGGCAGCCGTGCCGGCCGGTACCAGGAGGAGAGCCGGGGCAGCGCGCAACGGCGGGCGCTGGCGAAGCAACTCGATGGCCAGCGGCACCACGAGCAGGATCCCGAACGGTCGTGCCAGCGCCCCCAGCGCGCCACAGATGCCAGCGCGATACCACTCTCCGCGTCGCGCGTGATACAAGCTGCCCACGGCCGTGGCGAGAAAGAGTGACTCGGGATACACGGCCGACAGGAAGACCGTGGTCGGAAGGATGAGGATGTACAGGACCGCCCGCCGGGCGACCGCCGCGCCGAGATCGAGGCGGACGAGCGCGACAAGGTAGAGGAGCGCGACCAGGAGGGCGAGGTTGGCCACGATGAACCCGAAGAAGGCGACGGATTCGATATCGACACGCCCGAGCAGCGACACACAGAGTCGAAGGACGGACGGATACAGGGGGAAGAACGCCGCGCTCGAATACGCGTCCGACTCGTACGAGTAGCCCGCCATGGCGATGTCGATGTAGTACTTGGCGTCGAACTGCACCCACATCGACAGCCACGGGAGGCCGGGCACCAGGTCGAGGTACGAGCCACCGCGCGGCAGGACCTGCATCGCGACCACTCCCGTCGCCAGCAGCCCGACGCGCGTAGCGAGCAGGGCCAGCAAGACAGAGCGCCACTCGGCGAGGTCGAAGGCAGCAGCCAGACGCATGGCCTCATTGTGGGTCCGGCGACACGAAGATCTGGTTCAGTCGCGTCGCACCGAGTGGACGTCGCGTCGCTGCGCAGCGCGTGATGACCTTGGCCAGTCGCGCCACGGACCCTGGCCACCAGAGTCGACACTCCACGGCGTGATCAGGCGCCACTCGAGTTCAGGGAGAGCGGTCCGCCTCCGATCCGGTCTCGGCGTCCCGCGACATCCTTCGCTGTGCCATGAAGAATCGCAGCCGATAAGCCCCCATGAGCGCAGCCCGCATTGGTGCCGAGCCCACGAGATCCCAGGCGCCGATGTAGCGAACCTCGCGCCCCCCGAAGCCGGCCTTGAAGTGTTCGATACCGGGCCGCCAGCGTGCCAGACCCCACAGGTCGTAAAGGGCGAAGCCGGCTTCGCTCGACGACCGGATGGCTTCCCACTTGAGCAGGTAGTTGGCTCGTGAGGCGGCACCGGCCTCGGTCATGCCGCCGGCATGTTCCACGACGCGCCTGCCGCAGCTGATCAGGATGAGCGTCGCCAGCGGCGTGCCGTCCGGCAGGCGCGCCATGAGGAGCCGACCGGCTCCCCGGGCGGCATACGCCTCCAACGAGCGGCGATAGGTCTCCAGGGTCCGGTGCGCGAAACCGGTCCGCTCGCCCGTTTCCACCATGATGCGATAGAAGTCATCCAGGCCGGCCGCATCCGAATCGATCACCTCGATCCCGGCTCGGCGCGCCTTCTGCACGTACTGCCGCCACTTCGAGCGAAGTCCGCCCCAGATCTCCGGCTCCGGCCGATCGATATCGATGAGGCGCGTCTCAAGGGGCTGGACATCACGCCCACGGACCCAGCCCAGGGCCCGGAGCAGACGGGCGGCCTCAGGGTCGTCCACCTCGGGATCGATCGTGACGTGGCTCAGCCTGGATCCGTGCATGAGTTCGCGGAGCTCATCGGTGAAGGCTGTCAGGCTGGCCCGGTCCAGCCGCTGTGCCACCGGTCCGCGCGGCACGTAGCCCACTCCGAAGGGGGTCGGGCGGAAGCGGCGAAGCAGGACCTGGCCGCCGATGGGGCCGCTGCCACTGTCAGTGACGATGCGTTCAGCGGACCAGCCGTTGGCGCGCTTGACGTCCGCCCAGGCCGAAAGCTGCGTGTAGGCATTGATGGGCGACGACTCGACGAATCTATCCCAGCTGCCTGCGTCCTCGCGAAGGACCGCGGGTTCGAATGGTCCGGCAGTGGCGGAGATCTTCACGACGGTCACAGGACCCTGTCAGGTCAGCTCGCGCTGGACGGAGTGCACGTCGCGTAGCTGCTCGAGGCGCGTGATGACCTTTGCCAGTTGCGCCACCGAGGCTACCTGGAGCGTGGCCTGGATGGTGGCTCGATGGTCGGCTTGCACGTTGACCTGCGCCGCGACGATGTTGATGCGGTTCTCCGCCACCACGTTGCTGATCTCCGAGAGTAGCCCGGTCCGGTCGAATGCCTCGATGCGGATGGCGATGGGGTACGTTTGCTGCATCTCCGTCTCCCACTCGACCTCGATGAGTCGCGCCACATCCCGCTCGTTGACCACGGTCGAGCAGGTGCGCAGGTGAACGGTCACGCCACGTCCCCGCGTCACGAAACCGGCGATCGGATCGCCCGGGATGGGGTGGCAGCATTTGGTGAAGCGGACCAGCAGGTTACTCACTCCCTTGACGCGCACGCCACCCGTGCGAGCCGGCGGGGGCGGTGTCAAGGGCGGCAGCACGGCGCCGCTGGAATCGTCCGCCACGCCCAGCTTCATGACTACCTGCTGTGCGCTGACCGCGCCGTAGCCCACCGCGGCGTAGAAGTCGTCCAGCGACGCGTATCGATACGCCTCCGCCATCTCCGTCAGACGGTCGGCACCGATCTTGTCCAGCGACGTCCGGGCCAGGCGCCGCAGCTCACGGTCCAGCGACTCCTTGCCGTGGACGATGTTCTCGTCGCGCTGCTGCCGCTTGAACCACTGCCGGATCTTCTCCTTGGCATGGTTGGTGCGCACCTTGTCCAGCCAGTCGCGTGACGGCCCGTGGGCGCTCTTGGTGGTGACGATCTCCACGATGTCGCCGTTCTGGAGCTTGTAGTCCAGGGGCACCAGACGGTTGTTGACCTTTGATCCGATGGTCGAGTGACCGACATCGGTATGGATGCGGTAGGCGAAGTCGATGGGCGTGGCCCCCGCGGGCAGATCCTTGACCGCGCCCTTCGGCGTGAACACGAAGACCTGATCCTGGAAGATGTCGAGCTTGAGTCCCTCCACGAACTCTGTGGCGTCCGAGACCTCGCGCTGCCAGTCCATGAGCTGACGCACCCAGGCCAGCTTGGCGTCATAGGCGCGGTCGGACCGCGAGCCCTCCTTGTAGCGCCAGTGCGCGGCGATGCCGATCTCCGAGACGTGATGCATCTCGTGCGTCCTGATCTGCACCTCAAGCGGCTTCCCGTCCAGCGCCACCACCGCCGTGTGCAGGCTCTGGTAGAAATTGTTCTTGGGCATCGCGATGTAGTCGTCGAACTGTCCCGGGACCGGTCGCCAGAGCGAGTGCACCACGCCCAGCGCCGCGTAGGTGTCCTTCAGCTCGTCGACCAGCACGCGCACGGCGTGGATGTCGTAGATCTCGCCCAGGTCGACCTGCTTTCGTTCCATCTTCCGGTGGATGGAGTGGATGTGCTTGGGCCGCCCGGAGATCTCAGCCTTGATGCCGGCCGCCTCCAGCGCCTTGCGCAGCACCTCCATGGAGCGCTGGACGTAAGTCTCGCGCTCGCGCCGGTGGGTCTCGAGCTGAGTGGCCAGGGCCTTGTACGCGTCCGGCTGGAGCGTTTTGAAGGACAGATCCTCCAGCTCCCACTTGATCTGCCAGATACCCAGCCGCTCGGCCAGCGGCGCGTAGATCTCCGCGGTCTGGTGAGCGATGCGTTGCTGCTTCTCGAGGGGCAGACCGGACAGGGTGCGCATGTTGTGCAGCCTGTCGGCGAGCTTGATGAGGACCACGCGGATGTCCTCCGCCATGGCCAGGAACATCTTGCGGATGTTCTCCGCCTGCTGCTCCTCGTGCGTCCGCGCTGAACCGAACTTGGAAAGCTTGGTGACGCCATCTACCAAGCGGGCCACCTCCGGCCCAAAGCGTTCTTCTACGTCGGCCAGCGAGAAGTCGGTGTCCTCCGGGATGTCGTGAAGCAGCGCCGCCTGCACGGCTGCCACGTCCAGGCCAAGTTCCGCCAGGATCTGAGCCACGGCGATGGGATGCGTTACGTAGGGCTCGCCACTGACCCGACGCTGGCTCTCGTGAGCTTCCCGGGCGAACCGATAGGCCGCCCCCACGCCGGAGACGTCGGCGCCTGGGTGGTGGCGCGCCAGCTCCTGCTCCACGCGCCTCTCGGCGGCGTCCATGGCTCGCGGTGTGAATGGCACGGACGCCGGCATGCGCCGCCTGGAGGCCCTCACGCCGGTGGCGCGGAGGGCTCCGTCGGGTGCGGCGGAGGGTCGCTTGGGCGAGAGCGGCTCGATGGCCATGGCTCGGCCAGTGTACCGTGAGCACTCTTGGATCCCGCTCTTGCTGGCGGTCCTGACCCTCTCAGAGGCTTGATGCTGGTCCCCTTCCGTCACGCGCGGCCCCCGCTTCGGACACCGCCGCCCGGCCGTCGGCGCGGCGCGCGTAGGGCGGTCCTGGCACTTGCCGCGGCCCTGGTCCTGATCTCATGCGCGTCGGCACCCCCGCCAGCCCCGGATGTGCCTCCGCCGACCAGCCCGAGCCCGACCCTGCCCGAGGCCCTGCCGACCGCTGTGGCCTCCTCCGGATCCAGTCCCGGACCCGGATCGACGACCGGACCCGCCCCCAGCGTCCCGCCGAACGGATCTCCCCTTCCCTCCCCGTCGGATACGCCCTCGCCTTCGGTCGTGCCGTCCCCTTCGGTCGTGCCGTCCCCTTCGGTCGCGCCATCCGTTCCACCGGTCACCGCACCCACCACGATCGACGACGACCTTGCGGTGCAGCTTCAGGGGGTCGTCGACGCCTCGAGGGTGCGCATCCCGTCACCCGGTCTGTCGGTGGCCGTGCGGCTGTCCAGCGGCGAGACGTGGACCGGTGTCTCGGGCTTCGCGTCTCTCCAGCCGGACGAGCCCGTGACCAACGAGACGCCATTCGCAGTGGCCAGCATCACCAAGACGTTCGTGACCGCGCTCATCCTGGGGCTGGTCGACGAGGGCGTGCTCAGCCTGGACGACCCGCTCTCCGACTTCCTGCCGGACTTTCCGCGGGCAAGGCGCATCACGCTGCGGCAATTGCTTGAGCACACCAGCGGCGTCTTCAACTTCTTCGAGAGCCCACGCTACGTCCAGGAAGTCTTCGGCGACCGCACGCGACGCTGGACGTTCGACGAGATCCTGGGTTTCGTGGCTACGCCGTACTGCACGCCTGGCACCTGCTTCCACTACTCGAACACGAATTTCGTGCTGCTCGGCCGCGTGACGGAGCTGGCCATGGAGATGTCCCTTCACGAGGCGCTTCGGCAGCGCCTCTTGGATCCACTCGGCCTGGCGAACACGATCTTCCAGCCGGACGAGCTGCCGCCTCGCGATGCGGCGCACGGCCACCTCGGCTATTCCGGCGGTTTCATCGACCACACCGGGAGGAGCCGGGTGATTCCTCACATGTCGGCTAGCACGGTGGTCTGGGCGGCGGGCGCCATGGTCTCCACACCGACCGATCTCAGCCACTGGGCCGACGCCCTTTACGGCGGCGAGGTCTTGTCGGCCGACCTGACGGCCCAGATGATGGCCTACCGCTTGGACGACGAGTACGGCCTGGGCATGCGCACGCGCGTCTTCGAGGGCCGGCGCGCGGTGGGTCACCTGGGCGGCATCCGCGGCTTCGAGAACGCCATGTGGTACTTCCCCGACTCCGACGTGACCATCGTGGTGAGTGCCAATCGGGGCATATTCAACACGGACCGGACGATGCGCCTGTTGGTGAGGACACTCTTCGGGTCCTGAGGATCCACGCTAGGGCGGCGCGGGCGGCATGCGACCCGAAGGCTGCCGGCCGTGAGCCGAAGGCCGGCGCGACCCGAGGGTGGTGGCCAGCGCTTGGCCGACCTTGGGATCGCCGACTCCAGCCAGATTGGCCTAGCCGGGCAAAGCGAGGCACAAGCGTCCGACATGAGCGCCGCGCCGGGCCGTCCGCGGTCCCCGACCGGGGCAGCAGGCTTGGATCCACGCTCCAGGAGTGCCTGCGTCGGCGGCGTCCTGCGCGGTCGCGCCTTCCTGCGCGGTCGCGCCTTCCTGCGCGGTCGCGGCGTCGGTCACAGCCTGACTGGTCATACGGTCGAGTCTAGCCTTGGCCGCGGTGGCCCAGTGCCGCCAGTGCCTCTCGAGCG
>JALZLQ010000167.1 GCA_030858605.1 Chloroflexota bacterium | reverse complement strand
CACGCCGGATTCCTCTTCGGCCCGGCGCTCATCGGCGGCTTCGCGGAGCTGGCCTCGCTGCGGGTCGCGCGCTGACCGCGGCTGTGGCCCGTCTGGTCGCCCTTGTGGTCGCCGTTCTGGGTCTCCGTGGTCGACCGAAACGCAGGACGATCGTCCGATGACGGGGTCTTGCGTGGCCCGATATGGTCAGTCTTGATCTCGACCTGTCGAGTGCGCCCGTCACGGCGCAAAGAGTGCGCCCGTCAAGGCGCGAAGGAGGGACCCGGTGTTCGAACGGTTCGGTCGCAGTCTTGAGCTCGCCAAGGCGAGTTGGAACGTCCTTCGCGCCGACAAGGAACTGCTCATCTTCCCGCTCGTCTCGTTCGTGCTCACGGTGCTGGTGACGATCTCTTTCGCCGTGCCCTTCTACTTCACGGGCGCACTGGAGCGGGCGGCCGACGGCGGGGTCGACGTCGTCACCCTGGTCCTTGGCTTCCTCTACTACTTCGTGACCTACACGGTCATCATCTTCAGCAACGCCGCGCTCGTCGGAGCGGCCATGATCCGCCTGGACGGTGGCGACCCGACCGTCCGTGACGGCTTCCGCATCGCCTTCTCGCGGCTGCCGGCCATCCTTGGCTACGCCGCCATCTCCGCCACCGTGGGCATGATCCTGCGCGCCATCGCCGAGCGGGGCGGCATCGTGGGCGCCATCGGCGCGGCCATCGTGGGCGTGGCCTGGAACGTGGCCACCTTCCTGGCCATCCCGGTGTTGGTGATGGAGGGCGTCGGACCCATCGAGGCGGTCAAGCGGAGTGGCGGGCTGCTGAAGCGGACCTGGGGCGAGCAGGTCGTTGGCAATGTCGGTATCAGCCTGGTCTTCGGTTTGCTGATCCTCGCGGTGATCCTGGTCGGCGTCGCGCTCGTCGCGGTCACGATCAGCGTCGCCCCGCCGCTGGCTCTCGCCGTCATCGTCCTGGCGGTCATCCTCGTGGCGGCCATCGCGCTGGTCGGCGCCGCGGTGAGCGGCATCTTCACGGCCAGCCTCTACCGCTACGTCACCAAGGGCGACGGCGGCCCCATGTTCCCGACATCGACCCTTCAGCAGGCGTTCCGCCCCAAGGGTTGACGCCCAACTGCCATGAGCGCTCCGGCTTCGACCACGGTGATCGACCTGGAGCCGCCGCTGGACATCCCGGCCTCACTGGCTCCGCTGGGCCGCTGGGGAGACGATGGTCTCGATCGATGGGACGGCGACCGACTGCTTCGGACGATCCGCCTCGGCTCTCGATCCGTCCCCTATGTCGCGCGCCCGGCGGGAACCATCGACAGGCCGTCGCTGGAAATCACAGCGGCGCCCGAAGACCTGGCGGCGGTGGCGGAGTCGGCGACCGCGATGTTCCTCAGCGGAGGCGAGGCCTTTGCCGCACTGGTCCTGCGCGACCCACGGATCGCCGCTCTGGAAGCCGCGTATCGGGGCACGCGTCCGTTGCTGCATCGCGACCCGTTCACAGCGTTGATCCGTGCCATCAGCGCCCAGCAGGTCAACCTGCGCTGGGCGGCGGAGATCCGGCACCGGCTGGCCGCGAGCTACGGCGAGAGCCATGCCATCGGCGGCGAGGAGGTGCGCTCGTTGGAGGCGGGTCCTCTTGCCGACGCGTCGGTCGAAGATCTGCGCACGCTGCAACTGACGACGGCCAAGGCTCGCAGCGTCATCGCCGTGGCGCGTGCTGTCGTGGAGGGGCGGCTCAAGTTCGCCGACCTTGACGCTCTGGAGGATCAGGCGCTGGCCGATCGTCTGGTCTCCCTGCCGGGCATCGGGCCTTGGACCGCGGACTGGTTCCTGGCACGGACCTTGGGGCGGCCGCGGATCGTGGCCGGCGACCTGGGCGTGCGCAAGGCCGTCGGCCGTGTCTATCTCGACGGCCGGCTGCCCTCTGAAGCCGAGGTCCGCGACGTCACCGCGCACTGGGGCGCTGGCGCCGGCGTGGCCCAGCAACTCATCCTCAACGACCTCGCGCTGGGTCCGCCGACCTAGCCCGCTTGCCCTGGCTCCAAGAGCATCCACTGACCCTGGCTCGTCGACCGACCGAGTGACGGCACTATCGTCGAATAGCCGTCTTCCTGGCTGAGGCCGGATCCGTTGGGGGAGGATCCGCGCCCCGATCCGAGGACCGACACCCTCCTCGCAGCGTCCGCTGAGCGTGCGTCGTGCTCGGAGTGCGGCGATCTCGGGGCCTCGGGCCTGGCCGACTCCGCCTACGCGTGCCCCGGCTGTCACATTCGGTGTCTCGCGACGATAGTGGCGTCAGCGCGGTGGATTAGTACCTGCAGCGCCCTTCCTACGCGCGATCCTCCTCGCCGAAGGCGCCTCGCCCTCGCCGAAGGCTGCCTCGAGCTCGGCGATCTTGTCCACGCGGCGAGCGTGGCGTCCACCAGCGAACTCGCCGGCCACGAACGCCGCGACGCAGGCCAGCGCCACTTCCCGGCCGATGATCCGCGCTCCCATGGCCAGCACGTTGGCGTCGTTGTGTTCGCGGCCAAGGCGTGCCGTGACCGGCTCGGTGGCTTCCACACAGCGGATGCCACGGATCTTGTTCGAGACGATCTGTTCGCCCGTGCCACTGCCGCCCAGCACGATACCCAGCTCGCAGTCCCCGGCCGCCACGGCACGCGCCGCCGGTGCGATCACGTCGGGGTAGTCGACCGGCTCATCGCTGTCCGTGCCGAAGTCGACCGGCTCGTGGCCCGCTTCCCTGAGCCACTCCAGGATGGGACGCTTGAGGGGCAGTCCGGCGTGGTCAGAGGCCACCGCGATGCGCATGGCGGCACCGTAGCACGCGCGTGCGAGGGGATGGCTCGCACCGAGACGGCTCGCGCTCGGGCGCCAGCATCGCTACCCTGCACACATGCTCACCAACTCCATCCGGCTGTTTCGCATCGGCGGCATCGATGTCGGAGTGCACTACAGCTGGCTGGTCATCTTCGGCCTGGTCACGTACTCCCTGGGCGTGGGCTTCTTTCCGCAGGCCATCCCAGGATTGCCTTCTGCGGAGGCCTGGATCCTTGGCGCCATCGCGGCCATCCTGCTCTTCACCTCGGTCCTGCTTCACGAGCTGGCCCACTCGTTCATGGCCAAGGCGCGAGGTCTGGACGCCAAGTCCATCACGCTCTTCATCTTCGGCGGCGTCTCGAACCTGGCCGGCGAAGCCAAGCAGCCGGCCACGGAGTTCCTGGTGGCCATCGTGGGTCCCCTGATGAGCTTCGTCATCGCCGGCGTGTCCTACCTCGTGGCAACGAGCGTGACTGAGCCGCGCATCGAGGCAACGGCCAGCTACCTGGCCATCATCAACCTGCTGCTGGGTGCATTCAACCTCATCCCCGGCTTCCCGCTGGACGGCGGACGCGTCCTGCGCTCCGTGGTCTGGTCGATCACGGGCAACCTCCGGCGAGCCACCGATGTGGCCGCGAACCTGGGCAAGCTCGTGGCCTACGGCTTCCTGGCCTGGGGCTTCCTGCGACTGATCGACGGGGACTTCCTGGGCGGCGCCTGGATCGCGCTCATCGGCTGGTTCCTGCACGGTGCCGCTTCTTCCAGCCTGGACCAGGTCATCCTGGACACGAGGCTACGGCGCGTGCGCGTGGGCGACATCGTGCGGCCCGATACCTTCACGGTGCCGCCCGGGCTGCCGGTGGCGCAGCTCATCGATGAGGTGCTCCTGCCGGCGAACAAGCGGGCCGTGCCGGTCCAGCTCGATGGCCAGCTGATCGGCATGGTGACCCTCAGCGACCTGGTCAAGCTCACCCCGGAGCAGCGCCTCACGGCGCGCGTCGAGGAGGTGATGGGCGGTCGCAAGGGTGTCATCACGGTCCGACCCTTTGACTCCCTGGCCCATGCCATCGGCTTGCTCAGCGAACACGACTTCGAGCAGATGCCAGTCGTGGAGGGCGAGCGACTCATCGGCATGTTGACCCGCGCCGACGTGATGCACCAGCTCCTGTTGCGCGAAGCGCTGGACGTCTGAGGCTCACGCCACCGCGCCAGACCGCCGGCCTCGCCATCACTCAGCGATCGTGCCGCCCTGAGCCTGCCGCTCGCTTTCAGCCTCTACTGCCTCGGCCTGCCGCGGCGCGACCTGCGCCAGCTGGGCCTCTGCCCGGTCGGCTTCGAAAGCCTCCACGATCCAGCCGACGGCCTCATCGATGTCGTCGGTCAGGCGCAATAGAGCGAGGTCCTTGGGCTCGATCTTGTGCTCCTCGGACATGGTCCCGCGTAACCAGTCGAGCAGGCCCTGCCAGTAATCGATGCCCACCAGCACGATGGGGAAGTGCTCGATCTTGCCGGTCTGCACCAGCGTCAGCGACTCGAAGAGTTCGTCCAGCGTGCCGTACCCGCCGGGGAAGATGACGAAGGCCTGGGCATACTTGACGAACATCGTCTTGCGCACGAAGAAGTAGCGGAAGTCGATGGCCAGGTTGCAGTAGGCGTTGACGCCCTCCTCGTGGGGCAGCTCGATACCCAGTCCGACCGACACACCGCCAGCCTCGTGGGCGCCCTTGTTGGCCGCCTCCATGACCCCTGGCCCGCCGCCGGTGATGATGGTGAAACCCCGTTGCGCCAGCCGCGCCGCGAGGTCCCGTGCCCGCTCGTACTCGGGGTCATCCCTGGGAGTCCGCGCGGAGCCGAAGACGCTCACGGCCGGGCCGAGTCGCGCCAGCGCATCGAAGCCTTCCACGAACTCGCCCATGATGCGCAGCGCGCGCCAGGCGTCGGTCTCCATGAACGAGGCATCGGCGTACGGAGCGCCTTGAAGGAACCTGCGGTCGGCCGTCGGCTTGTCCTGTGGTCGGCGCTCCTGGCTCATGACGAGCGAGGATAGCCGCCACGCCGCTCCTGGTCCTGCCGGACCGCGGCCGCCTGTGGCGGGCCGCCATCCAGCGACGAAGTGGGTGCGAACATCAGGCGTGCCCATCATCGTCCGCCACATCCGCATCGAGGCTCCCGTGGAGCGGGTCTGGGACGTACTGACCGACGTGCCCGGTCAGCCACGCTGGATGCGCGACCTGGTGAGGGTTCGCATCATCGGTGACGAGCCCTTGGGAGTGGGCAGTCGGGCCACCGGCGACGTGGAGATGTTCGGCCTCCGGCAGAGCGACCCCATCGAGGTCATCGCCTTCGAACCACCGACGATCTATGCCATCGAGCATCAGGGCGCCTTCCGTGGGACCGGTGAGTTCCGACTCGGGAGGCTGGACGGCGGCCGCGCCACGCATGTCTGGTGGCGCGAAGAGCTGTGGCCGACGCCGGCCGCGATCCCTTTCGCAGCGTCCATCTTCCGGCTCCCACTGGCTGGCCGCGCAGTCGAGGAGCTGGCCGGCTGGGCAGTACGCCGGATGGATCCTCACCTCGCGCCGGTCTTCGAGCTGGTATTCCGGGCTGACCTGCGCCGCCTCAAACGCCTCGTGGAAACCGGAGAGGCCTGAGCGTGGGCGGGCCATTTCTGCCCGTCGCAGGGAACCCCGGGCGACGCCACTCCGTCAAGGGGCCATGCAGAGCAGATACGCGCCGCCGCGATGCGCGGAAGCTGACCCACGCACGTCCCCTCCCGGCCCGGTGCTTCGTTCCTGGGGGAGCGAACACCGGGCGTCCGGGGCCAGGGTCGCCGCAACCAGTCAGGTCCTTCTTGCCGTCCTGATGCTCGGCACGCTTGCCGCCTGCTCCTCGATGAGTGGTGCTCCCGGGGAGGATCCGACCTCCTCGCCACCTGCCGAGAGTGCCGCGCCCTCCAGTTCCCCACGGCCGGTGACTCCATCGGCATCCCCGGCGCGCCCCATCGAGTCCCCCGGATCCTTGTTGGCGGGCGACGCTGAAGAGGCCCTCGCGGCGGTCATCGCGGAATACCCCCGTTTCGAGGGATACCCGCTGCGTGATCCCGCGTATCCGAGTGGGTCGCTCGATCCAGGTGACGTGCTCATCGGCCAGAGTCGATGGGTCATCGCCCGAACGGTAGCGGCGGGCATCGAACTCACCTTCGTCACTGGCTCAGGGGACTGCCCGTCGGGCTGCATCGAACACGTTTACGAGACATACCTGGTGGAGCCTGACGGGACCGTCAGCTTCATCTGCAGCGAGACCGATAGCCCCTACGAAAGGGTGCCTGAGTCGACCGGCCGGGTGGTCGGGCCGGGTTTCGAGTCGTGCGCTGACGTGCCTCGCTAGACTTCCCGCCCGACCCGGCGTCCGACCGGGTCCCTCGAGGAGGCGACGAAGATGGCCATCGCGATCGACCCTGTGTGCGGCATGGAGGTCCAGACCGATAGCGCACAGCACAGCTTGGACCACCAGGGCACGACGTATCACTTCTGCTCCAAGGGCTGTCGTCTCGAGTTCGGCGACGACCCCGAGAAGTACCTCGACCCGGAGTATCAGCCCAGCGGCATGTAGCCGCCAGCCCGGATAAGCCGCCGATAAGTGGCGGTGGATGATCCGACAAGGGGCCTTGGCTAGCCTCCTTCCTGAACGTCGTCCCGCCTCCCCGCGGTCCGGCGTCCCGCCGTCAGGGGTACGAAGGAATGGAGTGCCATGGACACCGTATCGTCGCTCGTCTTCCACCGCGGCCGGAACCTCGCGTCGCCGCTCGCCGCGCTCGTCCTGCTTGGGGTCGTGCTGACCCTCCTCGCCTTCGCCGCCGCGCTCGTCGGCGCAGGGACGGTGGGGCTCACGCCTGATATCGAGGCGGCGCCCTTCCGCTGGTTCCCGGTCGAGGGCCAGTACGCCTGAACGCGTGGGCCGGCCACGTCGCCCGGCGGTTGCGTCCGTCCCTGCGGAAGGGGACGCACGCCCGTAGAGTCAGGGCATGGACACTCCGCGACCGCGGCCTTCTCGGGCACCCGTATATGTGACGGTGGCTGGCTTCGTCATCGCCATGGCACTGGTCCTGTTCGCCTTGCGGGGCTTTCCCGCTCCAGAGGTGGTCATCGACCGTCCCGGGACCGCGGATGCGCCCCGACACGTGTCGGTGATCATGCGGGACTACCGATTCCAGCCGGCGCCGCTCACGCTGATACCGGGCGAGCGCGTCCGGTTCACGATCCTCAACGGTGGCCTCGAGCCGCATGAGTTCGTGCTGGGCGACGAAGCGGTGCAACGTGCCTGGGCCGCGGCGGATGCGGCGGCCACGCCTCCGCTTCCGTTGACCACGGCACCACCGGCCAGCGTCCCTCTCGGCACTAGCGGCGTGCGGGTGCTGCTCGGTTCGGGGAGCCAGGGCACCGTGGACTTCGATGTGCCGCAGGGCGGCGGGCTGCTGCTGATGTGCCATCTCCCGGGCCACGTGGAGAAGGGCATGGTCGGCGAGATCCGCACCAGGCGACCCTAGACGCCTGTCATCGCGGGCAGGCGACGGGCGATGGCCGCCATCTCGGACTTGCCTTCGGGTCGCGTGGCCGTGTCGCGCTAAGATGGGGTAGCCGACCCTCCGAGGAGACCCTGGATGACCTACGTGATCGCGGAACCCTGCATCGACGTGCT
>JALZLQ010000162.1 GCA_030858605.1 Chloroflexota bacterium | reverse complement strand
TCTCGAGCCTCCTCCACGGATGCGTTCTGGTTGCCCTCGTGGGCCACCGGTACCCAGCGCAGGCCGGTGCCCGTCAGCTCGCCGCCCGGCGCGTCGATGTCCTGCAGCGCGAGATGTCTCTCCGGCTCCAGCCGGCCCTCGTAGAACACCTCCGACGTGAAGCGGCACAGGTCGGGATGCAGCCGCCAGGTCTTCTTAAGGAAGAGGCCGCGCTCCGGCGGCATGGTCTGGGCACCGTTCAGCAGGTGCTCCAGCGCGGACACCTCCGCGCCGGGTGGGTGCGAGCCCTTGACCGGCTGCTCGAGTTGCGCCGGGTCCCCCAGCAGCACGACGCTCTTCGCGGCGGCTGCCACGGCGACCACGTTGGCCAGCGACATCTGACCCGCCTCATCTACGAAGAGCACGTCGACCAACTCTTTGAACTCATCGCGCGCCCAGACCCAGGCGGTGCCCGCACCGACCATCGCCTCTCGAACTGCCAGCGCCCCCGCAAGTACCTCGTTCGAACCGGTGCATAGCGCGACGTCCGGATCCCAGCTCTGGTCCTTGTCGGCCTTCTGCATCGCCGTGACGGTCACGCCGCGCTCCTCACCAGCCTCGAAGATCCCCTTCAACAGGTTCCCGATGACCTTGTGGCTGTTGGCGGTGATGCCGACCTGCTTCCCTTGCGCGACGAGCCCAGCGATCATCCGGGCGCCGGTGAATGTCTTGCCCGAGCCGGGGGGTCCCTGGATGGGCAGGACGCTGGAGTCGAGGTGGTTCGCGAGTCGCACGGCGGTTTCCACCAGGTCGTCGCCGTGCTCCGCCAGCGGCTCGCTCACCTCCTGGCCGGCACGCGGGAGGCTACGCATCAGCAGGTCGCGCGCTGCGCGGTAAGGCCCCGGCGCATCGATGCTGTTCTCCGCGACCCATCGTCCGATGCGCATCAGCGATCCGTGCTGAGCAGCAGCTCGATAGAGCTGGAGTGGCACCAGGCTGGTCGGGTGAGGGACGGTGGACTTCGTGCCTCGCTTCAGGTCGACGGTGGAAGTGGCATCGTCGACGGATTCGACCGTCCCGGGTCCCTTCTTGGTGGCCGGATCGAACACTTCCATGCCGGCCCTGATCTCATGATCCTGCTTCGGGAATCGATAGCGATGGATCGACGACTGCTTTTCCACGCCCACGATGCCCTCGTACGTCAGGCGGGCTATGGGCCCCCGGTCCTCGATCAGCTCCTCCTCGGTCATCTCCTCCATGCGATGGAAGAACTCCCACCAAGTGGACTTGTCCTCGCGTCGATGCCAGTCCAGCAGCTGTGCCAGCAACCAGGTGGCCTGCTCCTCCACAGAACGCTCGCCATCGGGCGGCAGATCCGCCGTTAGCCGCTCGACCAGCGCCTCCACCTCTGCCCGGTCGCGGGTCAGGTCCTCGCTCGGGGCGTTGTCCTGCGGCTCCGGACGCGGGACGGCCACACCGAAGTCCCGCTCGGCCTGGACGCGGCGCTCCTCCAGCCAGTCACGCAACCGAAGCGTCGAGACGCAGTCGTCACGGTTGTACTCGCGGATCTGCTCCAGCAGCGCCTGGTCCGTGCCGCCACCGTCCAACCAGCGCTCGAAGTTGACGATGCTGGAACCCGCGTCCTTGAGGGCGACCTCACGGATGAGCCCGTAGAGCGGCTCCAGCTTCTTGATCGAGTACGAGTCCTGTGAGACGCGCACCCCTTGCCGCACCACGCTGTAGAGGTCCACGAAGACGTCACCGCGTAGCAGCCGGTCGACCTCCTCCTCGCGCGTGGCATGACGGCCCATCAGGCGTTTAACGGCGCTCGGCTCGTAGGCCGCGTAGTGGTAGACGTGCAGGTCGGGGTCCTTCCGGAGCCGGTCCATGACCAGGTCGATGAACTGCTCGAAGGCGCGCTTCTCGCCGGCCCGGTCCAGGCCCCAGAAGGCGTGGAAAGCAGGTGCGTCGACCATCCCGCCGGCCGGCTCGATGACTCCGAAGAGGTACTCCAGGCCGTCCGCGCCCCCCTCTTCCACGAAGGGGTCGCCCTCCATGTCGAAGAAGAGGTCCCCCGGCGATGGTGGGGGCAGTGCGGCCAGCCCGCGGCCTGCTTCGATGGGCTGGAGCAGCTCGTGGAGGATCCGACCCTCACGGCGTCCCTGCGCCTGAAGCCGCGCCTGCTCCCGGACGCGCTTCAGGGACTCCGGGCTGGTGCCTTCGAGCTTCGGGTCCATGGGCAATGTCAGCGTGCCCAAGCCGGCCAGGGTGATCACGCCGCGTTCGACGAG
>JALZLQ010000276.1 GCA_030858605.1 Chloroflexota bacterium | reverse complement strand
CGTCGGGGCCGTCGGTCTCGATGTCGGGGTCGCTGGCCTCATCCGGCGGTTCGTTGCGCATGGCGGCCTCTGTGACGATGCCGTCCCGCATGGCGGCACCGATGGTGTCGGCCGTCACCAGCCCAAGCGCGCGGCCCTCGTGGTCGACCACGATGCCGGCCACGACCTCGGCGTCGATGATCATCGACAGAGCGTCCTTGAGCGTCGCTCGCCGGTCCAGCAGGGGCGACATGGCGATGGCCATCTCCTCGGTCAGGAGCCCCGCGCTGGGGATGGCGTCCTGATCCACCCATCCGATGGGCCGGTCGGAGGCGTCAACGAGCAAGAGATACTGGAACGGAGCCGCCCTGGCACGTGCTCGCGCGTCGGCCGCATCCGCGCCTTCCCGTGCCGTCACCACTGGGAGCAGCTCGAGATCGCGCACGCGGGCCAGCGAGAGACGCTTGAGGCCGCGGTCGGCGCCGACGAAGCGCGCCACGAAGTCCGACGCGGGGTTGGCCAGGATCTCGTCCGGCGGCCCGAACTGGGCGAGGATGCCGCCGCGCTGCATGACCGCCACGAGGTCGCCCATCTTGATGGCCTCATCGATGTCGTGGGTCACGAACAGGATGGTCTTGGCCAACTGCTCCTGGAGCCTCAGGAACTCGTTCTGGAGCCGCTCGCGGACGATGGGATCGACCGCCCCGAACGGTTCGTCCATGAGCATCACGGGCGGATCCACGGCGAGCGCGCGCGCAACGCCGACGCGCTGGCGCTCGCCGCCGGAGAGCTGGCTGGGATAGCGGTCGCGATATCGCCCCGGGTCCAGACCGACCAGGCGCAACAGCTCGTCCGTCCGCTCTCGGCGTCGCTTCTTGTCCCAGCCCAGAAGCCGCGGCACGACCGCCACGTTCTCGCCGACCTTCTGGTGTGGGAAGAGGCCCGTCTGCTGGATGACGTAGCCGATGCCGCGTCGCAGCGCGATGGGATCCTGGGCGCCGATGTCCTGGCCGTCGATGAGGATCCGTCCGCTGGTCGGTTCGATGAGGCGGTTGACCATCTTCAGGCTGGTGGTCTTGCCGCAACCCGAGGGGCCCACCAGCACGCAGATCTTGCCCGTCGGCACCGTCAACGACAGATCGTTGACAGCGCCGGGACCCTTCTCCCTGCGGTCGTAGTGTTTGGTGACCTGCTGGAACTCGACGGTCGCGCCGCGTGCAGGCTCGCTCATCGGCGAACGGTAGCCGACCCGGGCGTGCAGCGACGGCGCGATGCCGGACAACGGCACCGGCGCTTCCAATCGGTAGACTTTCGGGGGCGACCTGCCCACAGCCCACCCGATGGCCAGCACCCGAGGAGTCCCGACGATCATGCCCCAGATCCATCTGCGCGCCGAGGAGGGCGACTACGCGCCACTGGTGCTTCTGCCCGGCGACCCGAACCGCGCGACGCGCGTGGCAAGCCTCTTCGACGGCGGTCTTGAGAAGGCTCGTCGGGTGAACGACCACCGCGGCATGTTCGGCTACACGGGGACCTATCAGGGCCACCTGGTGAGCGTCCAGACCACGGGCATGGGCACGCCCTCGCTGTCCATCGTGGTGGAGGAGCTGCTCCGGCTGGGCGCCAAGCGTCTGGTGCGCGTCGGGACCTGCGGCGGCATCGGGCGAGGCATCCACACCGGCGACCTGGTGGTGGCCACGGCGGCGGCACCCGTGGATGGCTCCACGCGCACGTATCTCCACGGCGACCCGTACGCTCCGGCCGCCGACTTCCGATTGACTCGCGCGTTGGTGGACGCCGCGGAGGCCCGTGGCGTGACGCCGTTCGTGGGCCAGGTCGCCACGGTGGACGTCTTCTACAACCCCGACACCGACTACGTCACCAAGTGGCGCGGCCGGGGCATCCTGGCCTTCGAGATGGAGGCCGCCGCGCTCTTCACGCTGGCGTCGCGGGCGTCGGCGGCCGGCGACGATGTTCGGGCGGCCTGCATCCTGACCGTCTCCGACACGCTGGCCGAGGAAGAGACCAGCGAGCAGACCTACCTCTCGCTGGACGACCTGGAGCGGGCCACCGACCGGATGATCGAGATCGCTTTGGAGGCTGGCGCGAAGGTCTGATGGGCGTGCCCGGCCGGCCCATCCCGCAGCGCATCCCGATCGGCGTCAACCTCACGGCCATCGGTGTGACCACGGCCTGGTGGGTGGAGACCGCTCAGTCGCTGGAGGAGGCGGGCTTCTCGTCGGTCTGGTGCTGGGACCACTTCGTCAGTCGCGGCCGGCTCACGGACCCGTGCTTGGAGTGCTGGATGACCCTGGCCGCCGCGGCGGCTGGAACCAGGCACATGCGCGTGGGCAGCTTCGTGACCAACGTGATGAACCGTCATCCGGCGGTGCTGGCGCGGATGGTCGCGTCACTCGCCGATGCGTCCGGAGGTCGCGTGGATCTGGGCATCGGTATCGGCGGCCACCCCGCAGAGCACGAGGCCTACGGCATCGACTTTCCGGAGCCGGCCCGGCGGGTGGAGCACCTGGAGGAGGCGGTCGAGGTACTCCGGCTGCTGTGGACTGGCGGACCGGTGTCCTTCGAGGGCCGTCACTACCGGCTGCGTGACGCGTATGCCTATCCCGCGCCCGTGCCGGCGCCGCGTATCGTGATCGGGGGCGAGAAGCCGGCTGGGGCGCGCCTGGCGGCGCGTATCGGCGACGCCTGGACCATGAATGCCA
>JALZLQ010000137.1 GCA_030858605.1 Chloroflexota bacterium | reverse complement strand
GCATGGCCGGGTCGCTCACTGCGGCGATGGTCGTGACCTGCGCCCCAAGGACCTCGGTCTCCTGGATCTCGAAGGGCACCTGTCCGAAGGCGGCCGCGGCACGGATGGCCGTAGTCAGGCGTTCCACGCGCTGGGCGGCGACGGTGGAGTCGGTCACGGTCGACGCCAGGCCGAAGGTGACCTGATCCCCGTCCACGGCCACGCTGACGGCGGCGTCCTCCATCCACAGCAGGAAGTCCTCCACAGGCGACCCGAGGAAGTCCTCCACCTGATCAAGCACTGTGTCGCCCCCCATGATCGGTTCGACGACTGCGGACACGAACGTCTTGATGGTCTGACCGACGTCACGGGTCTCGAAGTAGACCGCGGAGGTGGCCGGCGCGTGCGCCGCGAGGGCGGTGCTACGGGCGGACGGGACGGCCATCCCTTCGGAGGGGATCACCACGATGTCGACGATCATCCGGTCCGCCTCAGCGCGGATCGAACCGGCCATGGCCCGCGGGATCTGATCGAGGGCGTCGCGAACGAGCCCAGCGGTGGTCGGGTCGAGGCTGGCCAGGCCGGACTCCATCGACGCCCGGAAGGCGCTCAGATCCATGTACACCGCGCCCAGCCGCTCGGGTGGCAGGGCGGCGAAACGCGCCTTGAACTCGTCCGACTCCGCGAGAGAAGGTTGGGTACCGGCGCGCACTTCAAGGGCCGCGACGATGTCGCCCGGCTCGGCCGCGAAGAGTAGCGATCCATCCGTGGCGGCATAGGAGAAGGTCCCATCAGGAGCCCCTGCCGGCTGGTACGTCACGATCGTGACGTCGCCCTGCGTGGTCTCAGTGAAAGTGGCCCCTGCCGCATCGGCACGAAGGCGCGACAGGAACGTATCAAGCGCTGCCTGGTCCGTGACGCTCAGCGTGCCCACGAAGCTGGGCATCTGGGACATCCCGAGGGGATCGCCGCCCGACTCCGCGGACACCTCGGGGACCTCCGTCACGCCGATGGCGAACTCACCGTCGAACCAGGGCTTGATGTCGGCTGTGTAGACGTATCCGCCCTCTGATGCATCCCGAGTCAGGCGGTCCAGCCAATCATTGACCTTGAGGTCGAAGGCGGCGGGATCGGCGAAGCCCGGGAACTTGCCGATGAATGAGATCAGGTTGTCGCGCTGGTCGCCCGGCAGGTCGAGGCGGCCCTCCATGTAGAAGACGGTGTCGGGCGGCAGGAACGATGGGCCCTGCGCGCTCGTGGTCCGACTGCCGGTGGCGAGCATGGCCAGGCCGATGCCGGTGACCACGACAAGCACCGTCGCCAGCAGCGCCACGATCCAGCGGATCGGCTTCGGGCGAGAGACGGGCGTCACCGGCGGAAGCGAGGGATCAGCACCCGGCGGGATCGACGTGGACGCGTTCGCGGGCGGGATCGACCATGGTGCTGTGGGCGGATCATCGGGGCGCTGCCAGGGGGACGGTGACGGGTCGCGGTCGGAAGGTTGGTGACTCATTTCATGCTCGATGTTCTCACGGATGCCTGCGCGGCCGTCAGCGGGGCCCTGAGAGCCAGCGGCCCATACCTTGTGGTCCGGGCACGGGGACGGCGTGCGCGGCGTTGGTGGCGAGGGCACAGCTCGCCTCCAGTCGGCAACCGACCCTTGTCAGCGCCGGCCAAGTCCCGGGATGGAGGGCATCCGACCGCCACCGGCCAGCTGGCGCATCATCCGCTGCATCTCCCCGAACTGCTTGATGAGCCGATTCACCTCCGGAAGTGAGGTACCAGAGCCGCGGGCGATGCGTCGCCGGCGCGACGCGTTCAGGATGCCTGGCTCCTGGCGCTCCCGGCCGGTCATCGAGCGGATGATGGCCTCGACGCGCTTGAGGTCGCCCCGGTCGACCGCCTGCTGCGCCTGCTTGGCGGCGCCGCCCATGCCCGGGATCATCTCCATGATGGAGCCTAGCGGCCCCATCTTCTTGATCTGTTGCATCTGTTCCAGGAAGTCGTCCAGAGTGAAAGCGTTCTTGCGCAGCTTCTGCGCCAGCTGCTCGGCCTGCTTCTCGTCGAAGGTCTCCTGGGCGCGCTCCACCAGCGTCAACACGTCGCCCATGCCCAGGATGCGACCCGCCAGCCGGTCGGGATGGAACGGTTCCAGCGCGTCCGTCCGCTCACCCGTGCCCAGGAACTTGACCGGTACCCCGGAGACGGCACTGATGGACAGGGCTGCACCACCGCGCGCATCGCCATCGACCTTGGTCAGGACCAGCCCCGTGATGGAGACCGCGTCGCGGAATGCCTCCGCCACGGTGACCGACTCCTGGCCGACCATGGCATCGACCACGAGCAGCGTTTCGGCTGGCTGGATGGCGCGGCCCAGAGCGCGGATCTCCTCCATCAGCGCCTCGTCCACGGTCAGCCGACCGGCGGTGTCGAGGATGACCACGTCACGTCCTGTCCGCCTGGCCTCCGCGATGCCGGCTCGCGCGGTGTCCAGGACCGGGGTGCCGGACGGGGAGCTCCAGACCGGGATCTCGAGGCTCTTGCCCAGCGTGCGCAGCTGATCGACCGCGGCCGGTCGATAGGGATCCGCTGCGACCAGCATCGGCTGGCGCCCAAGGCGCACGATGTGGCGCGCCAGCTTGGCCGCGGAAGTCGTCTTGCCCGAGCCCTGAAGTCCGACCAGCATGACCACAGCAGGGGAGCCGGTGAGCCGGAAGGTCTTGTCACCGGCACCGAGCACGGCGGTCAGCTCGTCGTTGACGATCTTGACCACCATCTGACCGGCATTTATGTTGGCCAGTATCTCCGTGCCGATGGCGCGCTCCCGGACGCGGGCCACGAAGTCCTTGACCACGCGGTAGTTGACGTCCGCCTCGAGCAGGGCCAGCCGTACCTCGCGCATGGCGACTTCGACATCGGCTTCGGTGATGCGGCCGCGGCCGGTCAGCTTGCCGAGCGCATCACGCAGACGGTCGGAGAGGGCGTCGAACATGGGTCGTGAGTCTACCGGAGGCCGGACCGGTGGCGGTCGTACGCAGCGAGCGAGCCGGTGCGGGGCCGGCGGGTTCGTTCCGCGCACCGCTCCATGGCCCAGGGGTGACGACAGTCGCCCAGCGGCGGCACTATCGTCGTTAGGCACTGGAGTTGAAGGCCGGGCCTCACCCACGCACTAGACGGTCACATCGACGCCACTATCAGCAGACGCGTGCCTGAGCCGGGTTCCAGGCTCCCGACGCGGCCCGGTACACCACTCGGCCGCTCGCATCGTGGCGTTGCGACGATAGTGGCGCCACTCTGGGTCCGGCCGCGGCTGAGAGCTCGGCGGCGATCAGTACCGGCTCGGGAGGATGTTGCGGGCGGCAGTCAATACCGGCTCCCGCCAAGGTCGGCGCAGCCTCAGGATCCGCAGAAGAGGGCGGCCACGAAGTCGTCGGGTCGGAAGTCGAGCAGATCCTCCATGCTCTCCCCCACTCCTACGAAGAGGACCGGTATGCCCAGCGACTGCTCGATGGAGAAGGCCACGCCTCCCCGGGCCGTCGAGTCCAGCTTGGTCAGCGCGATGCCCGTCAAGCCGGCCGACTCGTGGAACGCCCTGGCTTGGGCGAGGCCATTCTGACCTGTCGTGGCATCGAGCACGAAGAGCACCTCGGGCTGCGCTTCGGGAATGCGTTTGGCGATGGTGCGACGGATCTTGGCTAGCTCCTCCATCAGGTTGCTCTTCGTGTGCAACCGTCCAGCGGTGTCAACCACGACCACGTCCGTGCCTCGGGCCACGGCTGCGTCCATCGCGTCGTACACCACCGCGGAAGGATCGGCGTTGGCTGCATGGGACACCAAGGGCACACCGGCGCGCCCCGCCCAGATGCCCAACTGCTCGATGGCGGCGGCACGGAAGGTGTCTGCCGCCGCCAGGAGCACGACCGCGCCGCGGCTCCGGAACCGATGGGCGAGCTTGCCGATAGTGGTCGTCTTGCCCGTGCCGTTGACGCCCACCACGAGTACCACGGCCGGGATGCCGAGCCCAGGCTTGCGTGGCCAGGGCACGGCCTCGCGAGGTGCGAAGAGATTCAGCAGCTCGTAGCGGACGGCTTGCTCCGGTGAGACATCACGGCGGTCACGCGCTCGCCTGACGACACCCATCGCCAGCTCGGCGCCCATGTCGGCCGAGATGAGCGTCTCCTCGACCTGCTCCCAGGTCTCCTCGTCTGGGCTGCCGCCCAGCAGCCCGCGCAGGCGAGCCGCGAAGCCGGCGCGACTCCTTGCCACGCCAGCCTCGATGCTCGGCTTGGCCTCCGTCTGCTCGATGTCCATCATCCTGGCCAGCCTAGCGCGTCAGGCTGGCGAGGCTGCCGTGGCGAGCATCGCGGGGTCCAGGTCGCTCAGGCGCAGCGAGATCACACGGCTCACGGCGTCATCGTCGACCGTGACCCCGTACAGCGCATCGGCAGCTTCGATGGTCCCCCGGTTGTGCGTGATGACGATGAACTGGATGCGCTCGGCGAGCGTTCGCAGTGCGGCCGAGAAGCGACCGATGTTGGCCTCGTCGAGCGCCGCATCCACCTCGTCCAGGACGCAGAACGGGACCGGACGCACCTCCAGCATGGCCATCAGCAGGGCCACTGCCGTGAGCGCACGTTCACCGCCGGAGAGCATCGCCAACGGCTGACGCTTCTTGCCCGGAGGGCGCGCCGTGATCTCCACGCCAGTACGCGAGAGATCCTCGGGGTCGGTCAACGAGAGCTGCGCCTCACCGCCATCGAAGAGCTGTTGGAACCGCCTAGCGAAAGCACCCTCGAGGGCGGCAAAGGTGGCCCGGAACTGGCTGCTTATGAGCGTGCTCAGCTCGACGATGAGCTCTCTGGTCGAGCCGATTGCACCCTCCAGGTCGGCCCGTTGCGCGTCGAGCGCTTCCAGACGCTGGCGGACCTCCGCGAACTCCGCTGCGGCGAAGGGGTTGCTCGCGCCCAGGTCGTGGTATCGCCTGCGAAGTGCGGCCAGGCGACCCGAGGACGGCGCCGCTGAACCGGTTCGGACTTCGAGATCGATCGCCCGCCAGCTGACCAGCGCGGCGTCCAGTGCCGTCTCGAGGGCAGCGGCCGATGCCTCGGGATCGGGCTCCTCGGGATCGCCGGCTCCGGCCTGAGCGTGCAGAGCGGCCAGCCCTTCGCGGCCGATGCCAGCCAGCTCCACGAGCAGCTGCTCGCGCACGGCGTCGGCGCCCATGCGGGCTTCCATCTCGGCGACCTCCGCAGTGCGGCTGCGGGCCTCTGCCGCTCGAAGTCGCTCACGATGGTCCACCGCCGCGCTTTCCGCGGCGTGCAGTCGTACGCGCTCGCCGCCGCTTCCCGCCAGGACATCGAGCAGGACTGCGGCCAAAGCCTTCTCCTTCACATCGGCGGCAGCCAGACTCGTATCCGCGTCAGCGGCACGCCGCGACGCGTCGACGGCGGCCGCGACCAGCAGGCCGATCTCGTCATCCACCTGTGCCAACCGGCTCTCGCCCATGGCCAAGGAGATCTCCGCACGGCGCCGGCGCTCCATGGCCGCATCACGATCCCGAAGTCGTGCCGAAGCGGCAGCAGAGGCCTGTTCGCGGCGGTCGCGGAGCGCCGTCAGCCTCTCCTCAGCGGCCCTAAGCTCGGTATCCGATCGCGCTCCAGCATCAAGCGGCGGATCGGGGCTGACCATCGCGGCGGGCTCGGGGCTGACCATCGCGGCGGGATCGGGGAATGCCGCCACGCTCTCCGCCGCAGATCGGGACTCGGCCACGGCACGTTCCAGCTGCGCGGTCTGCCAGGCCCCTTCCCGTGCGGCCGCCTCGGCCGTGCGCGTGGTGGCTCTCTCTCGCTCCTCCGCCACTCGACGTACCCGAAGTGCGTCGTGGAGCGCCCCGCGCGCAACCTCCAGCGCGTCCGCCGCGGCCGAGCGTCGATCCTTCGCCACCGCCCGTGCTGCGGTCACTCTGGCGAAGTCGTCTTCAAGGTCGTCCACCTTTCCCAGCAGCGCGGCTCGCTCCTCCTGGCGCTCCAGGAACGACTCCCCGCGGCCCGTCCGGACCACTCCTTCATCGTTCAGGAGCACGCCGTCGCGGGTCGCCACGCGCCAACCGCGTGGTAATCCGGAACGCAGCGCGAGTGCGTCGGCGAGCGTGGGCACCCATACGACGCGTGCCAGCAGCCGCCCCACGGCGCCATCGGGGTCACGCCGCAGAGCATCGACCAAACGGCCACCACCGGCAGCCACGGCAGCGTTCTCGATGCCGACTCCCTCCCCGACGCGGACCGTGTCGCCGCCCTCGCGGATCACCATGGTTCCGCTACCGGCCTCGTTGAGGGCGGAAACCGCGGCCTCATCCACGAGCACGGCCGTCAGGATGTCGCCGAGTGCGGCTTCCGCGGCCGCTCGCAGCAGGGCATCGACCTCCAGGCCCTCGGCCAGTCGGCGGCCGCCACGGGCACGAGCAGAACGTGTCAATCGGGCATCGCTACCTGCGGCCAGCCAGGCATCAAGGACCCCGATGCCGGCGCGAGCCGCGTCGAGCCGCCCCTGCACCTCGGTCACGCGTACCTCGGCTTCGCGCGACCCGACCTCTGCCTCATCCAGCTCGGCCCGGGCCGCTTCGTGGATCGCTTCGGCTCGGGCCTCCTCATCCCTGGCGATACCTGCCGCCGCGACGTGCGCCTCGCGCTCTTCTCCGGTCGCCTCGGCTCGATCCACGGCCTGGGCCGCACGCTCCGTCTGCTCGTGCAGCGAGGCCGCCGCGAGATGTGCGCGCCTGGAAAGCCGCTCCCGCTCCGCGGCCCGTGCGTCCCGATCTCGACGCGTGGCCTCGGCGCGCTCGTCCAGGGCGCTGCTCGCATCCCGGAGCTCATCCACACGCCGAACGGCGTCAGCGATGGCCTCCTGGACCTCGCGCAACGCCTCGTCCTCTGCCCCATCCAGGACAGGTGCGGGCAAGGCCACTTCTCGGTTCAAGGCCTCGGCCCGAAGGGCGATCGACTCGCGTTCAGAGACGAGTCGAGCGCGATCGCGCTCCACGGCGAGGAGTTCCGCGTCGAGTCGAGATGCCGTCAGACGCCACTCCACGGTCCGAGAACGCGCCTCGTCCAGAGCCGTGCGCGCTCGCGACTCGGCATCCGCCCGGTCAGCCAGGTCTCGCGACAGACGTCCGATCTCGTCCTCTGCCTCGCGCAGCGCGGCCAGCGCCTCATCTGCGACGCGGTGAGCAGCTCGGAGAGAGGCGTGCTGTGTCTCGGTCTCCTGAAGCGTAGCTGTCAGTCTCCCTCGGGCCACCTGGACCAGTGCTTCGGCAAGGTCTGCCCCGGCCGTCCGACGAGCGACCTGCTGCTCTGCCTGCGCTGCCAGCCGGCGCGCCTGAGGGCGCAACTCGGCCAGCACGTCGCGCACTCGCTCCAGGTTCGTCTCGGCCTCCGCCAGTCCAGCCTCCGCCAGCCGGCGCCGGCGCTCGTGCCGGCGGATCCCAGCGGCTTCTTCGAAGAGCGGCCGGCGCTCCTCGGGCCTGAGGGCGAGTGCCTGGTCGACCATCCCCTGGCCGATGAAGAGGAACGCGTTGTCGGCGAGATTGGCACTATCCAGCAGGTCCACAAGGTCGCGCAGACGGACGCGCTGGCGATTGAGCAGATACTCGTTCTCACCAGAGCGGTAGAGGCGACGACCAAGCTCCACCTCGGTGAAGTCGACGGGCAGCAGGCCGTCATCGTTGTCGATGATGAGCGCCACGTCGGCCATGCCGATAGCTCGCCGCGAGGAGGACCCGGCGAAGATGACGTCTTCCGCGCGCCGCGTACGGAGCGAGCGGCCCTGCTCGCCGAGCGCCCAGCGCAGGGCGTCTGCCAGGTTGCTCTTGCCCGAGCCGTTGGGACCTACGATGGCGCTGATGCCGCCCCCGAACTCCACGTCGGTGCGCTCTGCGAACGACTTGAAGCCGACCAGGCGCAGGCCGCGGAGGCGGGCCGTGCTCATGGCTCTCTTGCGGGCAGGCGTTCCAGGGCGGAGCGGGCAGCCTCGGTCTCGGCCTCCCGCCGGCTGTGGCCTTCCCCACTGCCCAGGTGCTGATCGGCCACGCTCACGGCGACCACGTAGTGCTTCGAGTGATCGGGGCCCTCCGCGCTCACGAGCGTGTATACCGGTGCCTTGCCGGTGGTCGCGATGGAGAGCTCCTGAAGCCTGCTCTTGACAGGCTTGGGAGCCAGGGATCCGGGCGGAGCGTCCAGTTCCGGTGCTGCCCACGCATGAAGCAGGTCGCGCACGGTGGGCAGACCTTGATCCAGATAGATGGCCGCCACCAGCGCCTCGAGCGATGCGGCCAGGACTGACCCTCGCCGGCGCTCGCCCGATCGCTCAGCTCCCTGACCCATCCGCAATGCCGACCCGAGATCGAGACGTGCCGCGATCCGAGCCAGGCCGCGCGTGGAGACGATGACCGCTCGCCGGGTGGTCAGGCTGCCTTCCGGCTCGTCCGGGTGACCGATCCAGAGCGCCTCGGAAAAGACGAGCGAGATGACCGCGTCACCCAGGAACTCGAGCCGCTCATTGGAGGGCAACGATGATTCGGGGTGCTCATTGACGAAGCTGGAGTGGACGAGCGCTTGCTCCAGCAGTGCCGGATCGCGGAAGTCCAGGCCCAGGCGCGTCGCCAGCGTCACGGCGGGCGAGGCCATGACCGAGGCTAGCCCATAGCCGAGCTAGGCCGGACTGGCGTGCTCTTCGATGTAGTCGACCGCGTCCTGCACGGTCCGGATCTTCTCGGCGTCCTCGTCCGAGATCTCCGTCCCGAACTCTTCCTCCAGGCTCATGATCAGCTCCACCAGGTCGAGCGAGTCCGCGTTGAGGTCGTCGACGAAGGACGATTCCGCCTTGACCTCCTCCTCGTCCACCCCGAGTTGCTCAACCACGATCTTCTTGAGGCGGTCGTAGGTCGAAGCCGTCACCGATGCTTCCTCCTGTCGCGGCGTACTTGCGCCGCCCTATCTTTCAGCGGATCCTCGTCCCGCCATGGGGCTCTGCTGCCCGGTCCCGCCTGCCTCGACCCGCCCGAGGACGCCGTTGATGAGGCGCCGAGCCGGTTCGCCACTGTAGGTCCGAGCGAGTTCGACCCATTCCGAGATCGCCACCCGGGCCGGCGTCGTCGGGCAGTGTAGCAGTTCGCCGAGCGCCGAACGCAACAATGCGCGGTCGATACGAGCCAGTCCCACGACCGGAAAGAGGGGCGCCGCCACCTCGATCCGGGCGTCGATGGCGTCGCGATAGCGCATCACCGCATCCACCAGCTGGCGCGCGTGAGCCGCCGCCTCCTCAGCGGTCCCCTCGTCGGAGATGCGCCGCTCCAGGACACGCGCCGCGGTGCGCTGTCCGAAGTCCGCCTCGAAGATGG
>JALZLQ010000132.1 GCA_030858605.1 Chloroflexota bacterium | reverse complement strand
CAGGTCGGCGTAGGTCCTGGTCATCCCTCGGTCGCAACCTGCCGGGCCACTCGCCGGGTCAGGGCACCCTGCAGGGTCTCGAGGGAGAGGAGTGCGCACTTCAGCCGCGCCGGGCTGATCTCGATGCCCAGGTCGTCCAACACGTCCTGCGCTCCCAGCCGTGCCACCTCGTCCAAAGCCTTGCCCTTGATGCTGTCCGTGAGCATGGAGGCCGAGGCCTGGCTGATGGCACAGCCGCGGCCGGTGAAGGCCACCTCGTCGACAGTGCCGGAGGGGCCGATGCCTAGCATCATCGTGAGGCGGTCACCACACAGCGGGTTGGAACCTTCATGCACCGCGTCGGGCGACGCAAGCGTGCCGAAGTTGTGCGGCCGGCGGTAGTGCTCCAGGATCTCGTCCCGGTACAGGTCATCCATCGCTCTGACGCTACGCGCTTGCTGCCACGGGCGCGGGCGTGGCAGCGGCCACGGCGGTAGCGTCGCGCGAGAAGATGCGCTGAACGCCTTGGAGACCTGCCACCAGACGGTCGATGTCGTCTCGGTCGCTGTACACGTTGAAGCTGGCGCGCGCCGTGGCCGCCTCACCCAGTCGCTCATGGAGCGGCTGGGTGCAGTGGTGGCCGGCGCGGATGGCGACCGCTTCCCGATCGAGCAGCGTGGCCACGTCATGCGGGTGGATGTCGGGCAAGTTGAAGGTCACGATCCCAGCCCGATCGCTGGGCGAGGCCGGTCCATAGATCTTGATGCCAGGCACCTCGCGCAGCAGCAGGTCGAGCGCGTACTCGGTGAGTTCCCTCTCGTGTGCGCGTACGTTCTCCATGCCTATCGCCGAAAGGTAGTCCAGCGCCGCACCGAGCCCGATGGCGGCCGCGATGTCGGGCGTTCCTGCTTCGAACTTCCAGGGCACGTCGTTGAACGTCGACCGCCGCAGGTGCACCTCGCGGATCATCTCGCCGCCACCCATGAAGGGCGGCATCCCGTCCAGGATCTCCTTGCGCGCCCAGAGGACACCTGATCCGGTGGGACCCACCACCTTGTGGCCGGAGAAGACGTAGAAGTCGCAGCCCAGGTCCTGGACGTCGACCGGGCCGTGGGGCACGGCCTGAGCCCCATCGATGAGCACCAGGGCACCCGCGTCGTGGGCCATGGCCACCATCTCGCGGACCGGGTTTATGGTGCCCAGGCCGTTGGAGACGTGGGTGAAGGCCACCAGGCGGGGCTTGGTGCGCAGCAGCACCTCGAAGCTCTGCTGGTTGAGGCGCCCCTGCTCGTCCAGGGCCACGAACTCCAGATCCGCGTCGCGCTCCTGGGTAAGGATCTGCCAGGGCACTAGGTTGGCGTGATGCTCCAGTTCCGTCAGCAGGATGGTGTCTGCCTGTCGGATGTTCTGCCGTCCCCAGCTGTAAGCCACCAGATTGATGGCCTCCGTGGCGTTACGGACGAAGACGATCTCGTGGCTGTCCGGGGCGTTGAGGAAACGGGCGGCCTTGACGCGGGCGCCCTCGTAGGCTGCCGTGGCTTCCTCGCCGGTGGTGTAGATGCCGCGATGCACATTGGCGCTATAGCGCGAGTTGTAATCGTCCATGGCGTCTATGACGGCACGCGGCTTGAGCGCCGTGGAGGCCGAATCGAGATAGGCCAGACGCTTGCCCTTGAAGTCCCGCTCGAAGATGGGGAAGTCCGCGCGGATGCGCAGCGGATCGAGGCGCTCCATGGTCAGTGCGCCGTGTCTTCGGGCGGCTCGGGTCCCTCGGCCTCGTCCATGGCGTGCGGCGCGAAGCCGGCTTCCTGGAGGATGGGCCCGTAGCCCTCCTGCTCCAGACGCAGGGCCAGGTCGCGACCGCCGGAGGCCACGATCCGTCCCGCCGCCAGGACGTGCACCACATCGGGCGTGATGTAGTTGAGCAGGCGCTGATAGTGGGTGATGAGCAGCACGCCCAAGTCCGGGCTCAATTGGGCATTGACGCCCTCGGCCACGATGCGCAACGCGTCGATGTCCAGGCCGGAGTCCGTCTCGTCCAGGATGGCGAACTCTGGCTGGAGCACGGCCATCTGGAGCATCTCCAGGCGCTTCTTCTCGCCGCCCGAGAAGCCCTCGTTGACGTATCGCGCGGCGAAGGAATCCTCAAGCTTGAGCAGCGCCATCTTCTCGCGCATCAGCCGGCGGAAATCGCCCATGGTGATACCGCCTCGGGTCATGTCCGACGGGTCGATCTCCGAGTCGCCGCCCTCCAGGCCGCGCCGCCGGGCGTTCAGGGCCGTGCGCAGGAAGCTGGCCACGGACAGGCCGGGGATGGCCGTGGGGTACTGGAAAGCCAGGAAGAGGCCCAGCCGCGCGCGCTTGTCGGGCGACAGCTTGAGCACGTCCATGCCCTTCCAGACGACCTCACCCTTCGTCACCTCGTAGGCAGGGTGGCCCATCAACGCATAGGCCAGCGTCGTCTTGCCCGAGCCGTTGCGACCCATGATGGCGTGGACCTGGCCCTTGCGGACGGTCAGGTCTATGCCCGACAGGATCTCCCGGCTGCGATCCGCCA
>JALZLQ010000126.1 GCA_030858605.1 Chloroflexota bacterium | reverse complement strand
GTGGCCACGATCGGGTTGGTCGTCGCGGCCAAGACCCTGGCGCGCTTCAAACAGTTGGACGACCGTGAGTTCGCCGAGTACTACCTCCTGGGCACCCTGGCCAGCGTGACCATCGCGGTGGCCACCGGCCTGATCGCACAGGCCGCGCTGGCGACGACCTGAGATGACGATGCGCCTATGGTGGCGAGCGGCGGACCCAGACGCCGTGGTGGCCTTGCTGGAGAGCCTTGGCCTATCCCTGTCTGACGGAAACGCGCCGCTGGGCCCAGCTGTCCTTTCCGTGGTCGCTGTGGAAGGGGGCGGGGTCGACCGCCTCGAGGTGGGCGAACCGGCGCCTGATGGCGTGCGACCGGACCGTGAGCCAAGCGGCCCACGACTCGCCGCGCTAGGCTGGGCGACGGTCGACGCCGAGCGACTGGCGGCCCAGTTGGGCAAGCCGCTCGTCGGCGAGCCGCAAGCAGATCCGGCGCTGGGCGCGATAGGGTACCGCGTGGCATCAGCGTCGCTGCCCCTGGTGCTCCTGGAGTCTGCCACGGAAGGGCGCATCGCGGCCGCCCTGGCCCGGCTCGGTGAAGGTCCGGTGGCGCTCTACCTGGACGGCATCACGCTCGGAGCCGGCGATGACGCGACCCCGCTGGCCAACACCGGAACCGGACGAGCAGGCCGGTTGCTGCGCCCCGCGCGGCCCTCTGGCCCGTTCGTCGTGGCGCTGGAAGGATGAGGCCTACTCGCTGACGTTGACCGTGCCCTGCATGTCCGAGTGGATCTCGCAGACGTAGGAGAACTCGCCAGCCTCCTCGAATGTGAACGGGAAGGTGTCGCCGCTGGCCATGTTGCCGCTGTCTGGTCCGTCATCGAACGTCACGGTGTGCGGCAGATCGCCGGCATGGGTCCACACCACCTCGTCCCCGACGGAAACGTTGACCGCGACCGGGTTGAAGGCGCGGTCGACGATCGACACCTGTGTCGTGCCGGCTCCTGGCGCGTCGGTTCCCGGCGCAGCGCCCGACGGCGCCTGGCTCCCCGGCGCGACGCTAGACGGCGCCTGGCTCCCGGGCGCGACGCTCTCGGAAGGTGCCCGCGTCGCATTGCTGCCGCCGCAGGCCACGGAAGCCAGGGCAAGGGCCACGGCCAAGGCCGGGAAGGTTCGGATGCGCACGGTCGATCCTCCTGCTCGAGCTATCCCCCTGAGCGTATACGCCGGATACCCTCGAGGTGGTTTCCGAGCTGATGCCAAACTACCAGCGCTCATCATGGAGCAGCTCCGCAAGAGCCCGCCGGCCGCCGGCTCGGGCGGGGCGCGTACGTTCGGCCGGCTCGGCGGGGTAGCCGAAGCTGAGCAGGTACTCGCACCAGTGGTCGTCCGGGTAGGCCAGTATCTGCCGTGCCAGCGGCTGGTCGTAGACCGTGGCCGGCACGGAGCCGATGCCCATGCTCCAGGCCGCCAGCGTCATGTTCTGGGCGCAACGGCCGAGGTCCCACATGATCGACAACGGGTACTTCGCGCCTGGCGTCGGCGTGACCAGCGCCACGGCGACGGCGGCACCGGCCAGGTGTCCCGCGTAGTCGCCCACCGCGGCCAGGCGCTGAAGACGCTCGCGGTCGCGGATCACGATGAATGCCCAGCGCTGGCTGTTCTTGGATGAACCGGACAGCCGCCCGGCATCCACGATGGCGCGCAACTGATGGGCGGCGATCGGATCGGCGCTGAAGCGGCGCACTGCCCGATGTGTGCGGATGGCGTGGAGGGTGTCCATGGGCTGATCCTGTGTCATGGTCGCGAGTGTATCCGCGGACCTCTAGACTCGGGGTCTCATGCCCATCAGACCCGCCGCGGACTTTCCTGAGGTCATCGAGGTCGTCGTGGAGATCCCCCGCGGCAGCCGCAACAAGTACGAGTGGGACGAAGAGGCGCGTGTCTTCCGCCTGGATCGCGTACTCTCCTCGGCGGTCTACTACAACTTCGACTATGGCTTCGTGGAGGACACGCGGGCCCTGGATGGCGACCACACGGATGCCCTGCTGCTGATCGATGAGCCGACCTTCACGGGCTGCCACGTGTGGGCCCGGCCGGTGGGCGGCCTGGAGATGCGCGACGACATGGGCATCGACTTCAAGGTCCTGTGCGTGGCCCTGGGCGACCCGACCTATTCGCATTTCGAGCGCTCCGACCAGGTCTCGCCGCACTCCCTGCGGGAGATCGAGCACTTCTTCCAGACCTACAAGATGCTCGAGGACAAGCGCGTCGAGGTCTACGGTTGGCGAGACGTGGAGCGAGCCAGGCAGTTGCTCATCGAGGACCGGCAGCGCTACGCGGTCGAGCCCGGCCGCGGCGCAGGCCAGGGCATCGGTCATGCCTAAGAAGGAGGCTGAGGAGTTCGAGGTCGCCGGCCAGATAGTCAGCATCTCCAACCCCGGCAAGATCTTCTTTCCGCAGATGCGATACACGAAGCGCGACCTGGTGCGTTACTACCTGGCCGTGGCCGAGGGAGCCCTGC
>JALZLQ010000116.1 GCA_030858605.1 Chloroflexota bacterium | reverse complement strand
GATGTCGAGAATGGTCTGGTGTTGAGCATGGATCGCTTCCTGGGCGGTCCGGGCTTGGCGCACGTGGCGCTGCCGGCCGGCTCCATATCGGTGGGGCTCGACGACCCGCATCGGCGGATCGGAGTCTTTTGACGTATCCCCTGCGGTACCGCGGGAGCGAGGACGATGGGTGCTCAGACCTGCGGTGGACCCTTGGGATGGACGAAGTATAGCGCAGAACGTCAGCCTGCCGGGATCAGGTCCCCTTCGATAGGACCCGAAGGTCCGGCGCTGCGGCCATCAGCGCCTGGCGCGACCAGCGGCGGCGTCGACCACGATCCAGGAGATCAGCGCACCGGCGACCACGAGGCACAGCCGCGCGAAGCGACCGGGCCGCCTGCGCTGATCGGCGTCGTGCGCCCGGTGACGGCGCTCGGTGCGAGAAGGGGCCGGTGCCTGCGCCGATACCGCGGCTGGGCTCGACGCCCTGTGAGAGACGTTGGCCTCCGCCTGGCTCGACCCTCGCCCTGGCGATGGCCGGGGTCGGTCGATGACCGTGCTGGCGCTGGCCGTGGGTGGCTCGACCCGCGACTCGAATGGGTCGTCCGGAGGGGGACCGATGCGCGGCCGCCGCCACCATTCGGCAGGGAAGGGCTGGGTCGTGACCACGGCGATCCTGTGCAGCTCCGGCAGCTCGCCCCAGGGGGCAAGTACGACGGACGAGGCGGGTGGCGCCGGGGACGCGGAGGCGGTCCCGCGCTCCCGCGACCGAGGCGTCCATGGCGCGGCCGCTCGACGTGTCCTAAAGGCTGGCGGTGACGCGATGCCCAGCCAGACCGATGCGAACGTCCTCAGCACTCAGATCCCTCCGACCCGATATGTGGTGGGATGATGAGACCACACCCTACTACATCTAGTGGTCGTGAGCAACGCCGGAAAGCAGCCCGCGCACGCGAGACAGCAACTCGTCCGCGCTGAACGGCTTGGGCAGGAAGGCCACCTCGCGGTCGATCACGCCGTCCTGGATGATGGCGCCGTCGGCGTATCCGGAGGTGAAGAGGACGCGTGCCGCCGGGTGCGACCGGGTCAGTCGACGGGCCACGTCGTGGCCGGTTCCATCGGGCATCACCAGGTCCGTCACGGCCAGCACGATACGGTGACCGTGCCTCCGGATGATCCTCTGTGCGGCCGCCACGTCGGATGCCACCATCACCGGGAAGCCGGCTTCGGAGAGGACCCGCTCAGCCAGCGACAGGATGGTCGGCTCGTCGTCCACGAGCAGGATCAGCCCCCGCTCGGTATCGACCGCCGGAGCCGATGGCCGGACGCTCGGCTCCGACATCTCCATCTCGGGTCCGGAGCGCGGCAGGTAGATGCGGAAGCTGGTGCCCTTGCCCGGCGAGCTGGTCACCTGCAAGTGGCCACCGCTCTGGCGAACGGTGCCGTAGACCGTGGCCAGGCCCAGCCCGGTGCCTCGACCTGCCTCCTTGGTGGTGAAGAACGGCTCGAAGAGGCGTTCGCGGACAGCCTCGTCCATGCCCATTCCGGTGTCCACCACGCGCAGCACGATGTAGCGACCCGCCGCTGCGATGTCCTCGCCCAGGCGCCGTTGGCTGCGAAGCTCCAGCTCGACGGTGCCGATGCGCAGGATGCCGCCGTTGACCATCGCGTCGCGGGCGTTCACGCAGAGATTGACCACGACCTGTTCGAGGCGTGCCCGGTCGGCCAGGACGAGGGCATGGCGGGCGCGCAGGTTCAGGCGGAGATCGATGCGCGCACCTATGAGGCGGCGGACCATGGGCACGATGTCACGCACGATGAGGTTGAGGTCGACCACCTCGGGCTGGAGCAGCTGCCGCCTGGAGAAGGCCAGCAATCGGCTGGTGAGGGAGGCCGCCCGTACTCCGGCGAGGTGGATCTGCTCGGCATCGTCGCGCCGCGGGTCGCCCGGCTCCAGGCTGTTCAGAAGTAGCTGGCTGTAGCCATTGATGGCCGTGAGCAGATTGTTGAAGTCGTGCGCGATGCCGCCCGCCAGGCGGCCGATGGCCTCCATCCTCTGCGATTCCCGGAGCTCATCCTCAAGCTTCCGACGTTCGGTCACGTTTACCGCCACTACCATGCTGGCTGGTCGCCCGTCGTATTCGAGGTCGTGGCCCGACATCTCGACGGCGATCGTCGTGCCGTCCTTTCGTCGGTGCCGGATGGTGGTCGCCGCCCCCAGGAAGCCTTCCGCCGCGCGAGGCAACCCCTTCAGCTCGTGGCGGTCACCAGGGTGGACGATGCGTTCGATGGTGAGCCCCAGGAACTCCTCCCGCGAGTAGCCGTACATCCGTACGGCGGCGGCGTTCACGGCCAGCACGCGCGTCGTCTCGCGGTCCCAGACGGCCATGGCGATGGGGTGGCTCTCGAACAGTTGCCTGTAGCGCTCGGCAGCCCTTCGCAGCGCATCCTCCGACCCGGCTCCCGAGTCCGCCTGGTCAGTCGTGTCCATAGTGAGAGGATGCTAGCGTCCGCTCCGGCCGGACGAAGCCGCTGGGGGCAGCTATCGGCCGCAGGAATCGAACGACCCACGCTCCGTCGAACGTGGGTCCGTCACATGCCCCCAGGTCAGCCGGGTCTGCCGGCCCGCATATCCGTGCTGATGTTGCCGGCGCGGGGCCGGGTGGCGAGGTTCGTCGAGCCACGAGTCTCGTCCTGTGTGCTCGGCAGCGTCGAGTCGCTTTCCAGCGCTCCATCGCTCCGGCCGATCCGAGGATCCTGTTGACGAAGATCGTTCGACACGCTCGAGATCACCTCTTCCCCGCCATGGTACGCCCCGCATGCAAGGGGTCGTCGGGGGTTCTGTCGTTGGGGTTCGCGCCATGTCCTCGCGACCGATCCGGTGCCAGGCGCGTAACATCCCTGGCATGACGCCCTCTCGGCTGCACTTCACGGGCGACGCCGAGGCTGACGCGCTGCTGGTGCGCGAGCCGATGGCCCTGCTCATCGGGTTCGTCCTGGATCAGCAGGTCACCGTCCAGAAGGCCTTCAGCGGTCCACTTGAGATCAGTCGCCGACTGGGCACGCTGGACGCCGGGCGTCTCGCAGCGATGGACCCGGTCGCGCTCGAGACGGCGTTTCGCGAGCGGCCCGCCCTTCACCGCTTCCCGGGCAGCATGGCTCGCCGGACGCAGGAGCTGTGTGCGGCGGTGAGCGAGCGGTATGGCGGCGATGCGTCGCGCATCTGGTCCGAAGCGCAGGATGCGGCGGACCTCCGGCGGCGCCTGCTCGACCTGCCCGGCATCGGCGCCATGAAGACGGACGCTCTGCTCGTCGTCCTCGCGCGACGGCTGGGCGTCGAGCTGGAGGGATGGGAAAAGGTGCTGCCCGATCATCCGACGCTGGGTGACGTCGACTCGGAAAAGGCCCTCGCTGACTACCAGGCGATGAAACGCGAGCGCAAGGAGGCCCAGCGGGCGGAGACCTGACGGGCCTGCCCGCGCACGACGGTACCCGGTACCCCGGTACGAAAGTAGTGGTGCCCACTGGCACCACTTACCGATGGACGCTGCCCATCGCGACGGTGATGATGCCTCTCGTACGCAGCCACCGTAGCGCTGTGACCTTGAGCACCAAGGGGGCCTGCGCCGTGACCCTGACCAAGAGATATATCAAGAGTGCCGCCCCAGCGGTACTACTGATCGCAGCCCTGGCCACCGCGCCGGCCTTCGCCGTCGGACCGGGCCGGCTCGGGACGCAAGCTGCGTCCCAGCCCGTAACAGCCCAGCCGGACCGGGTTCCGAAGGCGCGCCGCGTCCAGATCTCCGGCATCGACGTCTCTCATTGGCAGACCTTCGTCCGGTGGCGGGAGGTAGCCCGCGATGGCATCGACTTCGCCATCGTCAAGGCCACCGACGGCACATGGATGAAGGATGACTGGTACGACCGCAACAAGTTGCGTGCCGAGAGGGCCGGACTCCGGTTCACGGCCTATCACTTCGCACGACCGGGCAAGCAGGGAGGGAGCGTCCGCTCCGACGCGCGACTGGAGGCGGAGTGGTTCCTGCGCCACGCCGACCTGAAGCCGCGCAACTTGGCGCCTGTCCTCGATCTCGAGGTGAGCGGTGGGCTTGGTCCGGATGCCCTCCGAAAGTGGACGCTGACCTGGCTAAGACACGTCGAGCGCAAGCTCGGCGCGAAGCCGATGATCTATACCAGCCCAGGCTTCTGGACCGGCCGCGTCGGCAACACCAGGGCGATCGCCCGAGGCGGCTTCGATGTCCTGTGGGTCGCGCACTACGGCCCGCCGAAGCCGACGGTGCCGGCGGGACGATGGAACGGACACTCCTGGACCTTTTGGCAGTGGACCAAGTGCGGGCGTGTCCAAGGCGTGAAGGGCTGCGTCGATCGAAACCACTTCCGCGGTAGCGATGTACGGGACATGACCATCCGCCGCCTGGGTCTTGCCACCCCGATCTGATGGGCGTCGGAACACCGGGGCTCGGACGGTCGGACTCGATCAGACGTGCGGGTCGGGGTTCGGTCGACCGGGCGGCGGATGGAAGCGCACGATGAGCAGAGCGGCCCGGTCGTCGTGGCGCGCCGTCTCCAACTCGAAGAGTCCGGGAAACTCGCGCGTCAGCGCCGTGCGCAGCTCTCCGAGAGTGCGGTTGTAGAGCGCCGCGTCGGCGACGCTGCGGGCGAAGATCTCCAGCTCCTCGCGGGGACGCCACCGAGCCTGAACGTGGATGAGTTCGAAGCCGTCGGCCGCCCAGGCGATCCGCACGCCCGCTTCCAGATCGATGGTCACGGCGCGATGGTACGGCCTCGTGACACGTCCGGCACACGGTGGTGGCTGGTGTCTGTCCTCGAGCCTATTCATGACAGTATCTGACAGGTCTGCGCGCTAAGGTCATGGTGATCGACCCAATGGAGGATGCGCAGATGCAGAACAAGGAACTTCTCGACGCCGTCCAGGCAGACCGGGTTCGGGCTTTCGAAGCCGCGTCCCGCCGCCGCTTGCTGGGCGACCCACGCCATGGCCGGGCGGGAGCGTCGATCCGGAGCGCCGCGCGCGCATGGTTCAGGCGTTGAGAGACTGTTCTTCGGGGTGCATCCCATAGCCGCGCAGTAGTGACCTCGCCTCGTCGATGATGGCTTGGCGCAACGTCTCGGGCTCCAGGACCTGCACCCGTGGACCAAGCGGCAACAGATCCTCGCAGGCACTCTCGATGGTCTCGACGCGGAGCATCACGCGGACC
>JALZLQ010000098.1 GCA_030858605.1 Chloroflexota bacterium | reverse complement strand
TGACCGTCACTTCCTCCACGCGTGAGACGCGATAGCTCCGGATCTGGCCCTCCGCTGCCGCCACGAGGTACCAGATCCCGGCCTTGAGGACGATGCCCAATGGCTCCAGTGGGCGTTCGACCGTCTGATCCGGGCGCCTGTAGGCCACGCTCACGCGGCGCGCCTCCCACACTGCCGCCGCCAGTGCCTCCAGGTGAGGCACCGGCTCCGCCGGACGGAACCAGCCCGGGGCGTCCAGGTGGAAGCGCTGCGTCAGCCGGGAGGCGCGGGCGCGCAACTCCGGCGGTAGCGCCGCCAGCACCTTGAGTCGCGCCGCAGCGACGACTGTCCCCAGGCCGAGTTCGGCAGCCGGGCCTGGCAGCCCGCTCAGGAAGAGCGCCTGGGCTTCGTCCTCATTGAGTCCTGTCAGTCGCGTGCGATACCCGTCAACGAGGCGGACGCCGCCGTGGGGACCCCGTTCGGCGTAGACCGGGACACCGGCCTGGCTGAGCGCCTCCACATCGCGGTAGACGGTGCGCACCGAGACCTCGAGCTGCCCCGCGAGCTGTCCCGCGGTCATGCCACCGCGGGTCTGGAGCAGGAGCAACAGGTTGACCAGTCGGCTGGCACGCATCAGCGGTCAGCATACGGGGGATGTTGCCGGATGGTGTCAGGTACGCCGCTCGACTAGTGTCCGAATCGTCGAGGCGCTCCGCGCCGAGCGTCAGTCGGGCTGAGGGCGGCCCGAGCCGCGGTCGCGCAGGAAACGCTCGATGTCGGAGATGAGCTCATCGCCGGAGGGCAGGCGGGCCTCATCGACCATCGCCTCCAGGCGCTCGACGTATGTGCGGGTCTGCTCATCCAGAGCCGCTGCGGTGTCCAGCGACGTGCGCAACTGCCGTGCCTCTTCCTCCAGCGAACCGCTATCGATCTCGGCGTCCAGGTGGCGCCCGACGGCTCGGAGAAGCGCCACTGCAGCCGGCGGATACGGGCCGCTTACGTAGTGCGGCACCTGGGCGTAGTAGCCGAGGGCCGCGATGCCGGAGGCAGACATCGCGTGATCGATGACCGACGAGGCAGCGGAGGGCACCCGCAAGACCCCGGCCGGGCCTGGTTGGACGCTGCCGCGCAGTAATCCGGGGCTGGACTCGGTGCCCATCACCGGTATGGGCCGCGTGTGGGGCACAGCGGCCGGGATGGCGCCCAGGCTGATCCATTCGACGACCCCCAGCCGGTGAGCCAGGTCGACGACGCCGGCGGCCAGTTCCCGCCAGCGGTAGTCCGGCTCCGGGCCGGCCAGGATGAGCACGTCTCGCTCTGCGATGCGCGCTCGACGCATGCTCAGCTCTGGCCAGGTCAGGAGGCTGGGCCGGCCGTCCACGATCTCCAGCGTCGGGCGCCGCGCGCGATAGTCGAAGAGGAGGTCGCCCTGGAACGTGGCGATGACCTCCGATCCCTCGGCCAGCTGCGCCGCCGCCACGGTCGAGGCGGACCCTGCGTCCACCCAGCCGTCGAAGGCCACCACGGCGATGGGCTCGATGAGGTCTCCCGGATCGGACAGGTCGACGAGTGTCACCTGCGAAGCATATGACCGGGGCCTAGAGGAGTACCTGGCCCACGATGTAGCCCACGAAGCCACCAGCCAGGCAGATCGGCAAAGAGCGCCTGTGGGTCATCACCAGGCCGCCCAGCGCTGCCAGGAGCACCGGACCTCCGGCCAGTCCGCCGTCGGCATCGATGAGCGTGAGCACCGCCAGGCTGGCAAAGATCGGAGCCGGCATGCGCGCAAGGATCTCCTCCACGCGTGGGTTCGGTCGCGGCAGGAACACGAGCGCGGCAGCGCGGCTGGCATAGGTGATGAGGCCGATGGTGATGAGCACCCACTCGTTCACTCGGGATCGACCCGTATCCGGGTGGCCGGGGCGGAAGGCGCCGGGGGATCGCCGCCCGGGGGCAGCGCCACCAGGACACCGGCCACGACGGGGGCGAGCGCCCTGGCATCGGGCAGCGTGATGGCGATGAAGGCAGTGACAGCCGCGGCGCCAACGGCACGCACAGCGATGGAGCGTGACCGCGTGGTCAGTGCGGCTAGCCCGATGAAGAGGACCGGGAAGACGGCCGCGGCGAAGCCCTCCAGGCCGGGCAGGCCGGCTCCGACCACGCCAAGCACCGTCCCGACGATCCAACTGGCGTAGCAGAGCACGCCACTGAGCAGGAGCGTCCGTTCCGTGATGGACGCCCGCTGGGCGGCGGCCACTCGCTCGTCCGATGACGCCGTGGCGGCGAACCCGAACGTCTCGTCCAGCAGGAACCAAGCGAGTCCTGCCCGACGCAGCCGCGAGTCGCCCATGCGTGGCCGCAGGACGGCTCCCAGCACCACGTGACGGAGGTTGAGCGTCACCGCCGTAAGCAGCAGGGCGGGAGCCGCCGCTCCGGCCGTGAGAAGACCCACGATGGCGAACTGGAGCGCGCCGGAGAAGATGACCAGCGACGCTGCGATGGTCATCTCCGAGCCGATGAGCGGTCGAGCCGCGGCCCCGTACAAGGCCCCGAAGACGCCGATGGCCATGGCTGCCGGGAGGGCACGCAGGAGGATGCCGCGAGTCGTGACAGAGATCTCCGGCGAGAGCATCAGGTCAAGTATGTCGAGCCTGGGTCGATGTGGCCGCGCTGACGGTTTATCGACCTGTTAGGTTGACCTCAGTCGGGCCCGCTCCGACACAGGGACGTCGCACCGAGGGGACTGGATCATGACCATGGGGACGAGCAGGCTGACCGGCCGCATCCTGGGCTTGGCACTGGCCCTGTCCATAACGCTCCCAGCGCTGGCGGCCGGGAGCGAGCCGGCGGAGCGGCCGTGGGGTCCGGCGGCTCGAGTGCCACTGGCGCAGGTCGGCAAGGGCCTTGACCGCGAGGTGTACGGATTCTTCCATCCCGGCGCGCGCGACCACATGCTGCGCGTGGCCGACTACAGCGTCCTTTCCACGGTGGCCTACTTCGCGATCCCGGCGAGCGGCAAGGGCCGGCTTAAGACGCATCGACCAAGCGGCGCACCGGAGTACAACTGGACCGCCTGGAACAGCAGCCAGATGGATCGCATCATCGACCGGGCCCATGCCGCCGGGACCAAGGTCGTGCTGACGGTGACGCGCTTCGGCTGGTCGAGCGGCGGGCTCCAGACGACCCAGCGACTGCTGTCCAGCGCCACGGCGCGGCAGCGGCTGGCCGACGAGATCGCCGCGGAGCTACAGCGACGCGGCGTGGACGGCGTGAACATCGACTTCGAGCCCATCCCAGGCAGCGAGCGGCAGAACTTCGTCCGATTCATCAGGACGCTGCGCACCGCGCTGGACGCCGCGCGGCCGGGGCTGGATCTCTCCGTGGCGGCTACGGGCTACGTGGCCAACTACGACATCGCGGGCCTCACGGCGCCGGGCGCCGCTGACTCGGTCTTCATCATGGCCTACCACTACCGCGGGTCGTGGTCACCGCGCGCCGGTTCCATCGCCCCGCTGACCAGCCCGGTCTACGACGTGACCGACACGGTGGACAAGTACACGGACCTGGCACCGCCCGGCAAGATCATCCTGGGGCTGCCGTACTACGGCTACACCTGGTCCACGAAGGGCAAGAAGAATCGTTCTCGGACCCTCCCCGCCGGCGCCACCTATGGCTATCCGCGCAGCACCATCGTCAGTTCGGCGATGGCCCTGGCCGAGCAGCACGGCCGGCGCTGGGACCCCGTGGAGCAGGGACCCTGGGTCCGCTGGCAGTTCCGCAACTGCCCGACCTGTCCGCTGACCTGGCGCCAGCTCTACTACGAGGACGAGCAGAGCCTGGGCCTCAAGTACGACCTGATCAACGACCGAAACCTGCGTGGCGTGGGCATCTGGGCACTGGGCTACGAGGGCGCCTACACCGGGCTCAACGAGGTACTTCGGGACAAGTTCGTGACGCCCTAGCCCGGAGCGCCCCGCAGGGGCTTCCCTGCAAGGGGAGCGAAACACGCGGCTGAGCTGCCTCGGCTACCCTCCCGTCGTGGAGGCCACCATCTTTCCGTCGGCTGCCGCTTTCCGAGCGTGGCTGGAGGAGCATCACGGGACGGAGCCGGAGCTGTGGGTGGGCTACTACCGGAAGGGGACCGGCAAGCAGAGCATCACCTATTCCGAGGCGGTCGACGAAGCCCTCTGCTTCGGCTGGATCGACGGCGTCACGCGGCGCATCGACGAGACCTCCTGGGCCAACCGCTACACACCGCGCAGGGCCGGCAGTATCTGGAGCAACGTGAACGTGGGGCGGGTGGAGCAGCTCCAGAAGCAGGGCAGGATGCACCCCGCCGGCATCGCCGCCTTCGAGGCGCGTCGCCCTGATCGGACGGGGATCTATGCGTTCGAGCAGGGTCCGGCGGTCCTTGAGCCCGCTCTGGAGGCTCGCTTCCGAGAAGACCCAGCCGCTTTCGCATTCCTGGAGGCGGAGGCACCGAGCTACCGCCAGGCCGTCCTCCACTGGGTCATGGAAGGCAAGCAGGAGGCGACACGGCTGCGCCGCCTGGAGATGTTGATGGCCGACTCGGGCGCGGGTCGACGGGTCGGCCAGTTCAGCCGCCCTGTCCGCTCCGGATGAGGGAACGAGCCGACCCCGGTAGGCGCATCCGGACGGATCTCGGTCCGCGCCGGCAGCGGCCAGTGGCGCACCTTCGGTAGAGTCTTCCAAGACGACCGGAACATCCCTGAAGGAGGATCAGCCCATGGACGAGCAAGCCGTTCGAGAGCACGCCCAGGCACATTGCGACGCACTGGTGGCCGGCGACGTTGAGCGGGCTTCCGCCGAGCTGAGCGAGGAATTGCGCTCCAACCTCGGTCCGCTCCTGGCCCAGTTGCCACTGCCTCTGACGGAAGCGACCGTGGAGTCCGTTGAGCAGGGCGGGACGGCCTTCATCGCAGTGCTGAAGCTGGTAGGTGAGAGCGAGGAGGTCCGCCTTCAGACCCGCTGGAAGGACCGCGACGGTCGGCCGACCATCGTGGAGGCGAGCCGCATCACCGACGCGACGCCTGAGCCGGGCATCGGCGACGAGGAGCCCGAGCCTGACGCGACCGACGAATGAACCCGGACGTTCCCTCCATGGGCAGGGCCTTCGGCGAGGTGATCCGGACACAGCGTGAAGCCAAGGGCCTCGACCTCGTAGCGCTCAGCCAGGCCATCGGCGGAACGCCCAGCCAGGGCTTTCTGGCCAAAGTGGAAGAGGGCCAGGTCGGCCCGTCTTCGAGTGTCGTGCTCAGGATCGCTGCCGTACTGCAGTTGCCGCCGGATCTGATGCTGAACGCGAGCGGCTTCGCGACGGAGCCTCAGCGAGTGGTCGCCTTGAGTGCACTGGGAGGCGTCACAGGCACCGGCCGCCCGACCAACGGCGTCTGACGGCACCCCGTTCTGTCGAGGGCATGCGGACGCTGCGCGGCACTTCCGACGAGTGCACACGTCAGCGCCCTACACCGTGATGACGAGCTTGCCCCGGACGTGGCCTGCTTCGATGTGGCGGATGGCCTCGGCGGTCTCAGTCAGTGGGTATGTCCGGTCGATGACCGGCGTGACCTTCCCGGCTTCGATGAGCCCCTTGAGGAACAGCAGATCCTCTTTGGTGACCGACGCCAGGAACCCGACGACGCGCTGCCTTAGGAGCCGTGACCGCACGGCCCCTACGAGGAAGCGGGTCAGGGGTCCGAACCAATCGCCCTTGCCCGCGCCGACCAGGACCAGAGTCCCTTTGGACGTCAGCGCGCGCCGGCAGGCCGCCACAGAGGGAGTCCCACCGACGTCGATGACCAGGTCGTAGCGCTGCCCGCCCTTGGTAAAGTCCGCGCGGGTGTAGTCGAAAACGTGATCCGCGCCCAGCGACCGCATCAGCTCCAGGTTCGCGGTGCCCGACAC
>JALZLQ010000091.1 GCA_030858605.1 Chloroflexota bacterium | reverse complement strand
GCCGTCGACGCGCCCGCCCAGGCAGACACGGCGACGGTGCGCCGGATCGTGGCCGCCATGGAGGCGCTTCCCGAGGCGCAGCGAAGGTACATCGCAGGCTTCGCCTACATCCTTGGCCGGACCGCGCATGCCGACCTGCTGGTCACTGACGAAGAGGTCGCGCTCATGGAGCGGACCGTGACGGAGGTCGGTGGCCTGCCGGAACCGCAGGCCGTCCTCGTCGTCCAGATCGCGCGCAGTCAGAACGAGCTGTACGGCGGGACGGAGGACTACCTGGTGACCCGTGAGTTCCGCCAGAACTCTACCGACGACCAACGGCTCGCCCTGCTGCGCTGCGCGTTCGCGGTCGGCGCGGCGGAGGGCTCCATCACGGCCGAGGAGAGCGCCGAACTCAACCAGATCGCCAAGGAGCTGGACCTCTCCGATGAGCAGCTGGCGGCGATACGTGGCGAGTTCACCGCGCAGTTCGCCGCGATCCAACAGATGCGCGAGGCGATGGGCCGAGACTCGGACGCCTGAGCCGTCGCATCGACAGCTTCAGCCGGCGCTGGCCGGCAGGTCAGCTGATGCCGTCCTCCGGTGTCGGATCACCCGGCGTTCGCGCCACGTCAGCCACCGGCAGGAGCAGGAACCGGTAGAGCAGCGCCACGACCGCTGCGCCGAGCAGCGGCCCGATGATCCAGACCTGTGCGCTGCTCAGATCGCCGGTGACGATGGCCGGACCCAGCCAACGAGCGGGATTCATGGCCGCGCCGGTGAGCGGGCCGCCCATCAGGATGCCGGCCGTCACGGCGAGGCCGATGAGCAGCGCCCCGAGCTTGGGCGCGCGCTTGTCGAGAGCCGTCCCGACCACCGCCGTGAGCAGCACAGCCGTAAGCACAGCCTCTACCGCGACGCCAGCCAGGTGGTCGATGCCTGGACGAAGGGCCGGTCTGGCCAGTCCCGTGCTCATCGCGAACATGGGCAGCAGGGCGGCCGCCGCGAGTATCGCGGCCATGCACTGGACCAGGACGTAGGCCATCGCTCGCCGTCCATCGATGTTGCCCAGCAGCCAGACTCCGAACGTCACGGCCGGGTTGAAGTGGGCGCCTGAGACCGGCGCGAGGGATGGGATGAGCACGACCAATGCCAGCCCGGTGGCCAGCGCGACGCGTATGAGTCCAGCATCCGATGCTTCGGACGTGACCGCCGCACCCAGGGCCACGAAAAGGAAGAGGAACGTGCCGACGCCTTCCGCGATGACGGCATTCCAGGCACTTCTCACCGAGACCCCCTTCCGGCGACTGGCCGATCGAGCGACGGGGCGACTGACACGGATGGTACCGTGCCGCTGTGCCGCTCAGCCATCCCGCCAGCGCGACGATCCCGGTCACGCCGCAGGTCGGCGCTGGCAGCGTGCGCCTGGGCGACGGGCGGACGCTCGGCTTCGACGATGTCGGTGCACGCCACGGAGTGCCGGTCCTCTACTTCCACGGCTTCGGGTCATCGCGCATCATCCGGCACCCGGATGATGCGATCGCGGAGCGACTGGGCATCCGTCTCATCGCGGTGGATCGTCCCGGCATCGGCGGCTCGTCCGGCTGGCCGGGCAGGACCATGCTGGACTGGCCGGCGGACGTCGCCGCCCTGGCCGATGCGCTCGGACTCGAGCGCTTCGCAGTGCTGGGTTGGTCTGGTGGCGGTCCCTACGCCCTGGCCTGCGCTTGGGCACTGCCCCATCGCGTGGTCGCGGCGGGCGTCATCAGCAGCCCGGCCCCACTGGTCGGCGCCGGATCCACTGAGTACCTGACGCGCGGCCACAGGGCCGCCGCCCGGGCGGCAGGGGCCGCGCCGTGGATGGTCCGCCTGGCCATGTGGCGATGGGCGCGGCAGCAGCAGCGCGACCCCGAGCGACACCTCGACGACGCCGTGGCCAAGATGATCGAGGCGGACCGTGTCGTGATCGCAGATCCGCGCGTCCGAGCGATGATGCTCACCAACGCCCGCGAGATGTACCGCCAGGGCAACCGCGGCGTGTATGACGAGGCGCTCATCGTGTCGCGCGAGTGGGGCTTCGCGCTCGATGCCATCCTGGTCCCGGTGATCATCTGGCACGGTGAGGCGGATCCCACGGTGCCCGTGGCGATGGGGCGCTTCCTGGCCAGGCAGGTTCCCGCCAGCCGGACGCGCATCTACCCTGGCGACGGGCACCAGGTATTCGTCGAGCGCTGGGAGGAGATCCTGTCCGACCTGATCAGCTGATGGTCAGCCTGAGGCAGCTCTGCGCGAGAGAGGACGCTCCGACGGCTGCGCCCAAGTGGCCGGCGGACGGGATCATCGTGTCGGGGCGATGCTTCGATATAGCATTGCTGGCGCCGCAGCTCGATCGCGAGGATCCGGCGCGGCGGCGACGATCCGAGGGGCTATGAGCGTCACCACAGCGGAACCGGCACTCGCCGGAGAGCTGCCTACGCCGCCGAGCGGGCTGACCGACGCTGAGGCGGCGGCGCGGCGCGCACGCGGCTTGGGCAACGACGCAGCCATCAGCAGCGGCCGTGGCTACCTGGCCATCCTCCGCCAGAACGCATTCACGCCGGTCAATGTCCTGCTGATGCTCATCGCCGCTGTGCTCGTCGCGCTGGGGCTGCTTGGCGACGCGGCGGTGACGGCGGTGCTGGTCGTGGTCAACGTGGCGGTCGGTGTCGTCCAGGAGACACGCGCCAAGCGCAGCCTGGACAGGCTGAGCGTCCTGACCAAGCCGACTGCCGTGGTTCGGCGCGACGGTGCGGAACGCATCATCGACCCACGGGAGGCCGTCCTGGGCGACCTCCTGGTCGTCTCCCGTGGCGACCAGCTGCTGCTCGACGGCCGGCTGGTGGCGGGCGACATCGAGGTCGACGAGTCGCTGCTTACGGGGGAGGCGGACCCGATCCCCAGGAAGGTCGGCGATGAAGTGCTCTCCGGTTCGTTCTGCGTGGCGGGCAGCGGCACCTTCGAGGCCACACGTGTGGGTGCCGAGTCCTTCGCCAATCAGCTCACGGCGGGCGCACGCGCCTTTCGTGAGGACGTGACGCCCATCCAGCGCGATGTAGCGCGCGTGATGCGCGCCATGAGCCTGCTGGTGGCGGTCACGGCGGTGCCCGTGGCCATCGCCCTGTATCTGCGCTTCGGAGAGCTGCCGGCGGTCGAGGCGGCGCGCGCGGCCGCGGTCCTGGTGGCGCTGGTGCCCCAGGGCCTCGTGGTGATGGTCACCGTGACGTACGCCCTGGCCATCGTCCGCCTGGCCGGGGACAAGGCGCTCATCCAGCGCTCCAGCGCGGTGGAATCGATGAGCCGGGTCGACGTGCTCTGCCTGGACAAGACGGGCACGCTCACGACGCCCCTCATCGAGCTGGCCGAGATCGACGCGCACGTGCCCGAGGAGGAGTTGCGGCTGGCCTTGGGCGACTTCCTGATCAGCGCCGCCCTGGCCACGCGGAGCGCGGACGCGATCCGGGCGGCTTACCCGGGCACCGCTCGAGCCCTGGCCGTGGAGGTGCCCTTCTCGTCCGAGCTGCGCTGGAGTGGCCTGCGCTTCGTGGACGGGCCGGCCTACGTGATGGGCGCTCCAGAGGTGCTCCTGCCCAAAATGGACCCCAGGCTTGCGCCGAGCGGCGCCGCCATCGCCGAGCGAGTCGCCGAGTGGGCCGCTCAAGGCTTGCGAGTGATGCTCTTCGCCCGCGTCCCGGCCGGCGCCGAGCTTCAGCCCGCAGATGGCAGCACGTCGCCGCCCGACGGACTTGCGCCGATGGCCGTGTTCGCGCTGCGTGAACAGTTGCGCGGCGACGCGATGGCCACGCTCTCACGCTTCCGCGACGCCGGCGTCGAGCTCAAGCTCATCTCTGGCGACAATCCAGAGACGGTGGCCGCCCTGGCTCGGCAGGTGGGTCTCCTGGTCGAGGGCAAGGCCGTCTCCGGACTGGATCTGGCCGATCTTGACGACGAGGCACTGGCACGGGCCATCGACTCCGCCTCCGTCTTCGGGCGGGTGCCGCCATCGCTCAAGGCACGCCTCGTGCTGGCCTTGCGAGCACGCGGCCACTGGGTGGCGATGGTGGGTGACGGCGTCAACGATGTCCTGTCGCTGAAGCAGGCGCACCTCGGCATCTCGATGCAGAGCGGCAGCCAGGCCACGCGCGCCGTAGCTGACATCGTGCTGCTCGAGGACCGCTTCTCGGCGTTGCCAGAGGCCGTCATCGAGGGACAGCGCATCATCACCGGCATGCAGGACAGCCTGCATCTCTTCCTGGCCCGTGCCATGTACATGTCGCTGGTCATCCTGGGCGCCGCTCTGCTGGGCCTGGTGATGCCTGTCTCACCGCGTCACAACACGGTGCTGGCCCTCATCACGGTGGGCATCCCGGCCATCTTTTTGGCGGTCTGGGCCCGTCCGGCCCGACCGGGTCTGGATTCGCTGCGACGGATCCTTCGACTGGTCATCCCGCCGGCCATCGCCTGCGCCCTGCTGGCTCTGCCCATCTACGCCTGGTTCATCCACGACGGCGACGTGGAGCTGGCCCGGACCGCCTTCACTACCTTTGCCGTCTTCTGCGGCTTGGGGCTCTTGCCGCTCCTGGAGCCACCCATCGGCGAGTCCATGAGTGGCGCCGACGCGGACGGGTCTGACTGGCGACCGACCGCGCTGGCCATCGGCCTGCTCGCGCTCTACGGCCTCTTCTTCGTCTTCGAGCCTGCCCGCGAGTTCTTCGAGCTCTCTCTCCTTGGCGTGGGTGACGTGGCGCTGCTGGCCGCACTGGCCCTGGCGTGGGCGCTGCTCGTGATGGCGTTCTGGCGCGTGCGCCTGGTCGACCGGATGCGCATCGGCTGGCGGCAGCTCAGGCGATGAGCGGCGCGCGGCCATCGGACCGGTCCGCTCGCAACTCACCTTCGGCTTCTGCGACCCGAGCCAGCACGCCCTTACGCAGCCTGTCCAGACCGGCGCTCACGCCCTGTGCGGCGGTGCCGATCGAGGTCAGGTGCGTCTTGAGCGCTCGGATCTCGTCCAGCTGATTGCGGATGGCAGTCAGGGCCGCGGCGATGGCCGTCGGGTCGATGTCGGACTCCTGCTCGCGCAGGGTGGCCAGGGCCAGCAGTCGGGCCAGCCGGACGGCAGCCTCCAGGACCGCGCGGTCTGGCGCTTCCGGATCCAGCACGCAGTAGACGTCGCCAGCACGGACGTCGAACGGCGCGATGCCGGCTGGCGCATGGGCGGTGCTGAAGCAGACCAGCGCCACGCAGGCCGAGCGGTTGCGCTTGGCGGCTTCCAGCTCCTCGCGCATGACGCGGCCGGACATAGGGCGGTCCTTGCACTCCACCACGATGCGCAACTGGGCTCCGCGCGTGTGCTTGGCGTCCATGGTCAGCAGGAAGTCGCCCTTCTTCGAGCGCATCACGTCGCCCTTCTCGTCCGCCGTGCGGTCGAGCAGGTCGCCGCTGCCCCGCGCAAGGTCTGCCAGAACTGCTTCGACCTGCTGCTCGAAGTCCGCGCCCTTGGCTGCCGAACGTGATCGCTCGGAGGCACGGGCGGTAGCGGCCGCCTCTATGGCTGTGAGCCGCTCGTGGACCTTGGCAAAGCCCTCGCTGACCTCGGTCCGGAACTGATGCAGGGGAGAGCCCAGTCGTGTCGGGTCAAGCAGTTGCGCCAGTCGGGATGCGTCCCCGTCGAAGTAGGTGCCCAGCAGCGTGCGGATGCGCCCGATGGCGCTGTCTCGCTTCCCCTCGTCGAAGAGGTCGTTGACGAAAGCTCGCAGCTGGCCCCGATCGCCCAGGAAGTGCTCCAGCGTCCGCGGCAGCCGGCCGTCGCCGTCAGCGAAGTTCTGGCGCAGCATGGCATCAAGGGCGGTGGCGGCCTTGTCATTGGCAGCACTGGTTCGCGCCAAGAGCCCCTCGAACTCGTGGCGCACGACGTCCACGTCCAGGGTCAAACCAGCATCCTGGAGGGCGATCAGCCCGATGCGCAGGGCGCGTTCGACAAGGGCCGGCCGGTCAACGGCCTCTCGCTGCCTGACGAAGTCCGCCAGGGAATGGTCCGACAGGGACAGGTTCTCGACGACCAGCCGGTCGCCCTCCACGCGAACGACCGGGCCGATCCGGGCTGGTAGCTGGACGATGCGGGCTGCTTCCATGGGCGCATCTTCGCGATGCTGCGTGCCAGCTTGCGTGTCACGCCCTCCGGTGTAGCCTTCGGTGATGCGCATAGTGCTTGCCCCCGGTGCCTCCGGCGACGCGACGTCCCTCAGGCCACACGTCGAAGGACTGCGCACCCGCGGCATCGAGGCGGTCGCCATCGACATCCCCAAGGGCAAGGCGGAGCGGGCCGTCTCGGCCTATCGCGAGCGGGCAGGAGAGGGACCCGGCCTGGTCATCGGCGGGCACTCCTACGGGGGCCGTGTAGCCAGCCTCCTGGCCGCCGAACCGGACATCGAGCTGGCGGGCCTGGTGTTGCTCAGCTACCCGCTACACCGGCCGGGCGGCCCCGAGTGGGAGCCGCGCACGCGGCACTGGGAGGCGATCCGCTGTCCTGTGCTGATCCTTTCGGGCGAGTCGGACCCCTTCTCGCGCATCGACCTGATGCGACAGGCCCTCACCGAACGGTTGCCTTCGGCCCGCCTGGTGACCTATCCGCGCGTGGGGCATGGCCTCACGGCGGTGCTGGACGACGCCCTTGATCAGGTTGCGGCGTTCATGGAAGCCCTCGGGTAGCCCCGGAGCGTCTAAGGCGCAGGCACCGACGACCCGGTAGCCGCCGGTGAGGTCAAGGGCTCGGGCTCGCGCTAAGGCGAAGAGGTCGGCTGGGGTGTCGGATCGGGGGCCTCGTTGCGCCATTCGTCGGTGGTCATCTCGAGGTCACCCGTAAGCGCTCGGGAGAAGCCCTTGCTGGTGTGACGGTCCAACAGGATCTGGGCACCCGGCGACCGCTCGGACGCCCGGTAGATCGGATCGTGACCGACCCAGCCGCTGGTGTACCAGCCGGATTGCGAGCTGGGTTTCCGCAGGATCTGTTCCATGGTCCTGTTCGGCCGCATCAACTGTCGAGAGAAGTCGACCCATTGCGTGGTCCAGAATGCGAAGACGGCCGACCCGCCCACCTTGTTGCGCAGGAAAGCGGCGGCGAAGTTGTCGACGCGCTCCGCGGCAAGGCTGGTACTGGGATAGGCCATGCCCGGCTCGCCGTTGCCCGCGGCGTAGCAGGCGCGGTAGATGATGACCACAGCGTTGCGTGCCAGCCGGAGGTTCTTGCGGATGGGATCGGCACCGTAGTAGGTCACGGAGGAAGCGGAGCCGCCTGACGTCCCATTCAGGCCGAAACCATTCTTGGTCCGCTCCTGGAAGGGTGCATAAGGGCTGGGCCAGCCGTTGCCGTGGCCCACGTACACGACCAGGTTCGCGCCCAGAGTCTCGCTCACCACGCGCGACCACGTGGCGTAGGGGTGGAAGACCCTCGTGACCTGCATCCCCGCCGCCTCGGCCTGGTCCGCGAACAGGCGACCCTGGGCGAGGTACTCGCTGGTGGAGGCGTGGCTCGGTCCGACTATGACGACGGCCTTTGGCGGTCCTCCATCGGCCGTTGCCACCGATGGAGCGGCACCAGCGAAGGTCCCGGTTCCTACCAGCGCGGCCAGCAATCCCATGGCGAGGATGCGTCGTGAACGGCGCAGCGCAGCGTCAGTGTGAGACCGCAGGCGCATCGCTCGGATCTTTTGATGCCTGGCGGCGGGCGCTTCGTGGGCGGGTCGTTGCGACGGCAATATCGTTTCCTCCTGGGCCGCAGGGCAGGTACAGCGCGCTGACTCGATAGGTCCCGTGACGGGCCTCCTTTCCGTCACGCTGGGGCGTGATCGGGCGAGCAAGTGCGGCACGTCAGGTCGTCTGTCACGGGCGGCGTCTCAAGACGTACCGACCGCTGCCGGAGGCGTCCGGCCGGGCAAGACCCTGCTATACGGCGGTCTTCGGTTGTGGAGCCTCCTAGGGCGACCGCTGGGGCGGTCCGGGGCAGTATGCAGGAGTGATCGTGCCGTGTCCAGCGTTTTTCGCAATGATTTTGCAACTGATCGCAGCCGCCATCATGGGCGGGAGTTCACGTGCGCGATATCCGCGAGAGCCGCTCCGCGGCGGCCTCCAGCGTCTGAATCCGCTTGGGGAATGCGAAACGCAGCTTGCTGCGACCGAGTTCCGGACGCGAGTAGAAGCTGGATCCGGGTACAGCCGCCACGCCCGGCTCGGCCACGATACGACGGGCGAACGCCACGTCGTCGTCGTCCGTCAGGTCGCGGATGTCCGTCATCACGTAGTAGGCGCCCTGCGGCAGGGACGTGCGGAAGCCCGCTTGCTGCAACGCGCCGACCAGAAGGTCGCGGCGCTCCCGGTAGGCCGCCGCCATCGCGACGTAATACGCGTCGGGCAACGCCAGAGCTGTGGCACCTGCCTGCTGGAGCGGTGCCGCGGCACCGACGGTCAGGACGTCATGGACCTTGCGGATGCCTGCCGTGAGTGCGGGCGGCGCGATCACCCAGCCGACTCGCCAGCCCGTCACGGAGTAGGTCTTGGAGAGCGAGTCGATGGTCACCGTCCGCTCCGCCATGCCCGGCAGCGTCGCCAGCGGGATGTGGTCGCCTTCATAGCGGATGTGCTCGTAGATCTCGTCGGTGATCGCCACCGCGTCGTGCCGCATGCACAGCTCGGCGATGAGCTCCAGCTCCCCACGATCGAACACGCGACCCGTGGGGTTGTGTGGGGTGTTGACGACGATGCCCCTCGTTCGCGGTCCGAAGGCGTCGCGCAGCTCGTCCGGATCGAAGCGCCAGTCGGGCTCATGCAGGGTCACGTAGTGAGGCACGGCGCCGGCCAAGATGGCGTCAGGCCCGTAGTTCTCGTAGAAGGGCTCGAAGACGACGATCTCGTCCCCCGGGTCCAGGATGGCCAGCATCGCGGCGATCATGCCCTCGGTCGCGCCGCAGGTAACCGTGAGTTCCGTCTCCGGATCCACGTTCCAGCCGGGATACCAGCGGGCGGTCTTGGCCACGATCGCGTCGCGAAAGGCCTTGGCGCCCCAGGTGATGGCGTACTGGTTGATGTCGCCCCTGATCGCCTCGCAGGCGGCCTCCTTGACCTCCTCCGGCGCCTCGAAGTCCGGGAAGCCCTGGGCCAGGTTGATCGCGCCGTGGCGCATCGCCAGGCGGGTCATATCGCGGATCACCGACTCTGTGAAGGAGCCAGCCTTGCGAGAGATGTGCGGCATCGTCAGAGGGTAGCGGCCGCAGGGGCTTGTGGCATGGCCGCGCCCGTGATCCTCGTGATGGGTAAGCTCTGACGATGGTCCCCCTCGAGACGATCCGCGCTGCGCCAAAGGTGCTCCTGCACGACCACCTTGATGGCGGCCTCCGACCGGCCACCGTGATCGACCTCGCGCGCGACATCTGCTACCAGCGTCTGCCCACGACCGACCCCCTCGAGCTGGGTCGCTGGTTCACGCAAGGGGCTGATCGCAAGAGCCTGGAGCTCTATCTCGACGGCTTCCAGCACACGGTCGCCGTGATGCAGACGCCCGAGGGCATCGAACGGGTGGCCGCCGAGTGTGCCGAGGATCTGGCCGCCGACGGTGTGGTCTACGCTGAGGTGCGCTTCGCGCCCGAGCTATCGACGCAGAGCGGGCTCGATCTTGACGCGGTCATGGCGGCCTGGCTGACGGGCTTCCGGCGAGGTAGCGCCGCCGCCGCCGCGGCGGGGAATACGATCGAGATCCGCGCCATCGTGACCGCCATGCGCCAGTTCGCCCGCTCCGTGGAGATCGCCGAGTTGTCGGTCCGGCATCGCGATGAGGGCGTGGTCGGCTTCGACATCGCTGGCCCGGAGGCGGGCTTTCCACCCAGCCGCCACCTGGATGCGTTCCAGCTCATCCATCGCGCCAACTTCCACGTCACCATCCACGCCGGAGAGGCGTTCGGCCTTCCCTCCATCTGGGAGGCCCTACAGTGGTGTGGCGCGGAAAGGCTGGGACACGGCGTGCGCATCGCCGACGACATCGAGGTCGGTACGGAAGCGCAGCTCACGATGGGCCGGCTCGCGACCTACGTGCGCGACCGCAGGGTCCCCCTCGAGATGTGCCCCACTTCGAATGTGCACACTGGCGCCGTGGCGAACATCCAGGATCACCCCATCGACCTGCTGCGGCGCCTGCGTTTCCGCGTGACGGTCAATACCGACAACCGCCTCATGAGCGGCGTGACCTTGTCGTCCGAGTTCGAGACACTGACCCGCGTCTTTGATTTCGGCCTGGACGAGATGCAATGGCTGACCCTCAACGCGATGAAGAGCTCGTTCGCGCCGTTCGATCAGCGACTGCGCCTGATCAACGGCGTCATCAAGCCGGGCTACGCTCGGCTCATGGCCGAAGCCATCGCCGAGACGCCGACCCTCGT
>JALZLQ010000069.1 GCA_030858605.1 Chloroflexota bacterium | reverse complement strand
GCCGCGCCGGCTGCCTCGGGCAAGGGCCGCTGATCCGGGAGCAAGGGCGGACGTCGACGCCGGTGGCGCGGACTCCAGCCGGCTCGGATCCGGCCGAGACCGGCGTGCGCTACTCACCCCATCGCCGCGCGTCAAGTGGGCGGCTCGGGCGGGTCGTCCAGCGCGTCCGTGAGCGCAGCGTGGTGGCCGGCTACCGCGCCGCGTCCGGTGCGCTCCAGCGCATCTCGACGAGAGTGTCCCTGCCCATTGCGCGGGGCCTCTTCCTGGGTGGTTACTGGGCCTGGCCGCAGAAGCGCCACATCATCCAGGCCAACGCCGCCCGCGTGCTGCGCCTCCCGGAGGACCACCCCGACGTCAAGCGCCTGGCCAGGCGGATGTATCGGACCTACGCGGAGTTCGTGGTGGAGCTGATGCGCCTGCCGGGCCTGGCCGCCGATGCCCCGACGCGACTGGTACACGAAGCCGGCGAGCGCAGCGGAGCGTCGTTCCTCGGCCTCTGGGAGCGCTACAGCGCGGATGGCCGAGGCATCATCGGGGTGACCGGGCACATCGGCAGCATCGAGGTCATGGCTGGCGCCTTCGCCGCGCAGGGCCTGCCCACGTACGGATTAGCCGACGATACCGCCTATCCCGAACTGTTCGCCCTTCTCAACCGCTCCCGCGCCCGCTGGAAGGTGGGCATCATCCCCTGGCGTAACCTGCGGGAGACTTTCCGGGTCCTGCGCCTGCCGGCCGTGCTCGGGCTGGTGGTCGACTGGGGCTATCGGCGCGACGATGTCCCGGTGACACTCTTCGACAGGTGGACCACTCTGCCCGCCGGACCGGCCCTGCTGGCGGGCAGGACGCGGGCGGTGATCGTGCCCGTTGTCAACCGGCGCCAGCCCGACGGCACGTACATCGCCACGCACGACGAGCCCATCGAGGTCCCTGGGTCCTCGCCGGCGGACATCCTGCGCGCCACCCAGGCCGTTGCCGACGCGCTGGAAAGGATGGTGGCGGCAGCGCCGGACCAGTGGTACACGTTCAAGCCGGTCTGGCCCGCCACGCCCGCCGAGGAAGCACGCCTGGAGGCCCGGGCGCACACGATGGCGGCCGGGGGACGTCCACCATGACCGTCGTGGGCGCGACATGACCGGTATCTCAGGGCCTGACCTTCGCCAGCGCGCCACTGGTCTCGCCCTGAGGGTCGGCGCCTCCGTCCTGCGTGCGCTGCCCGACCGACTCGTCTTCCAAACAGCCTACGTGGTGGGCACGGGCCTGAGCCTGGTCATGAACGAGCGGCGCACCCTGGCGCGATCCAACCTGCGCCAGGTCTGTCGCGGCCTGGTCGAGGGCGGCATGGCTTCCGACCGCGTCCGGCGCGCGGCCAACGACGATCGCGTCTTGGACCGGATGGTCCGGCGAGCCTTCGGCTACTGGGCCCAGGGCTACGCCGAAGCGGCCGTCATCCCGGTCTACACCGTGGACGAGATGCGCCGTCGCATCATCCTCCCCTCAGGGCCAGAAGCCGCCGCGGCCCTCGCGCCGCTGACCCCTGGCCCACCTGGCCGCATCTTCATCGGCGCTCACTTCGGCACCGTCGAGTTGGCCGGTCTGTACGCCGTGGGCGTGGCGGGGATGCGCCTCTCCGCGCCCATGGAGACAGTCGCCGACCCGGCCTTACAGGCGTACCTCGAGGAGACACGCGGCGCGCGGGGCATCAGGCTGGTGCCCATCCGCGGCGCCTCGGTCCCGCTGCGTGGAGCTTTGGAGAAAGGTGAAGCCATCGCCCTTGTGGCCGACAGGGTCATCGGCGGCTCGGGTATGCCCGTGCGACTCTTCGGCGCGATGGCACGCCTCCCCCTGGGGACCGCTGTGCTGGCGCTGGAGTCGGGTGCGCCGACCTTCGTGGTGGGCATGCGGCGGACAGGCTGGGGCCGGTGGGTCCCGCACGTGGAGCAGCTGGAGACTCCGGCCTCGGGCACGCTCAGGCAGCGGATCGCGGCCCACCTCGACTCTCAGGCGCGCGCTTTCGAGCGGATGATCGCCCCCGCCCCGGAGCAGTGGTGGACGCTACTGTTCCGCATCTGGCCCGCCGCCTGATGGGCCGCGCCGACCTGCACATCCACTCCCTTGCCTCCGACGGCGTCTCCGGCATAGCCGAGATCCTGGACGCTGCCGAGCAGCGGGAGCTGGAGGTCATCGCCATCACCGACCACGAGCGCATCGACGCCGGCGTCGCCGCGCAGCGCATGGCGCGTGACACCGGCCGACGGGTCCAGGTCATCGTGGGTGAGGAGATCACTACCCGTGGCGGCCATCTCATCGGCCTCTTCCTGACCGAGCGCATCAGGCCCTGGGCCTCGCTCAAGACCAGCGTGGCGCGCATCCACGAGCAAGGCGGCATCGCCATCGTGGCGCATCCGCTGGTGCCCTATCCGCTCTGTGCCCGGGCGGGAGCCATCCGCTCGCTGCTCGCTGAGCAGGACGAGATCTTCCATCCGGACGGCATCGAGGCCTTCAACCCCACCACGGCCGGCATGCGCTGGACGCGCCGCGTGCCCGAGTTCGTGGCCGAGACCGGGCGCGCGCCGATCGGCTCCAGCGACGCGCACCGAGCTGCTGACGTTGGCCAGGCCTTCACCACATTCGAGGGCAGCACGCCGGAGGAGCTGCGCGCGGCCATCCAGGCAAGCGACACGGGCTGGGAGGGCTCGTTCTACTCCTGGCGCTCCCAGGTGGCCATGTTCCGCCAGCAACTGCGCAAGAACGCGCGCGCGCTGCGCGACGACATCGGTGGCAAGGTCCGCCGGGACGGCACGGGTCGGGACCTCGGTTATCCCGGCGGCCGCCAGCGACCGGTCCGCTTCGACCCCGAGGGCGAACCATGAAGATCGGTCTGGTGACGCCCTACATCTACCCGCTGCCGGGTGGCGTCAACGCGCACGTGGCATACCTTTACCAGAACCTCATCGCGCGGGGACACGACGTTCGCATCCTGAGCTCCACGCACGGTCCGCAGAAGCACACGGAAGGCGATGTCATCCGCCTGGGCTACGGCTTCAGCGTGCCCACCAACGGCTCGGTGGGCACGCTCACCTTCTCTCATCGCTACGGCTCGCTGGTCAAGGAGGTGCTGGAGCGAGAGCGCTTCGATCTGCTCCATTTCCACGAGCCATTCGTGCCCTTCCTGTCGCTGGAGCTGCTGCGCTTTTCGACCAGCGTCAACGTGGCCACGTTCCATGCCTACGCCGGCTGGAGCCCGTCATATGAGTTCGGCAAGCGGGCGCTCCAGCGCTTCGCGCGGCGCCTGCATGGTCGGATCGCGGTCTCGGCGGCCGCCCGCCACTTCATCAATCGCTACTTCCCGGGCGACTACAAGGTCATCCCCAACGGCGTCGACCTTCGGCGCTTCGAGGGTTCACAGCCCTTCGCGCGCTGGCGGGACGGTACGGCCAACCTGCTGTACGTGGGCCGCTTCGAGAACCGCAAGGGTCTGCTCTACCTGCTGAAGGCCTACCGGCTGTTGCGCAAGGAGGGCTTCGATTGCCGGCTCCTGCTGGTGGGCTCCGGTCCCCAGGAGCGCGAGGCGCAGCGCTATGTCGCGACGCGACGCCTCCAGGGCGTGGAGTTCCTGGGTCGCGTCAGCGACGAGGACAAGGCGCGCTACTTTGCGACGGCCGACGTGTACGTCTCACCGGCCACCGGGCAAGAGTCATTCGGCATCGTGCTGCTGGAGGCGATGGCCGCCGGCACGCCCATAGTGTGCAGCGACATCCACGGCTACAAGGGCGTCGTGCGGCGGGGAGAGCAGGCCTTGCTGGTGCCGCCACGCGACCACTTCGCGCTGGCCGAGGCGATCGCTCGGCTGCTACGTGATCCCGAGATGCGTGCCCGGATGGGGGCCTCCAGTCGTGAGCGTGCCGTCCAGTTCAGCTGGGAGAACATCACGGCCAAGGTCGACGCCTACTACGGCTTCGTGATCCGCCGCCTGGCCGCCCAAGGCGGGCTGCCCGCCGGCTTCTCCGCGGATGTCCCTGCGGACCCACGGCTGTACGCTGAGCGGCCAGAGCCGACTCAGGTCTGAGAGACCCTGACAAGGCGCTTCGCGAGGAGATCGACGCTCAAGGTCGCGCTCAGTGACTCGAACTGCTCTCGCCCAGCGCCGCTTCCCTGCGCTCGACGGCCCGTGCGCCGCGCCACATGCGGGCCGCCACCATCACCGCCAGGCAGAACGTCGCCGTGGCGCCAGCGATGAGCAGGGTGCCCAGCCCGTACAGCTCGCCGGTCGCCGCGGGATCGAGGTTGACCGCGAACT